>JAJPYW010000276.1 GCA_021204715.1 Prevotellaceae bacterium | reverse complement strand
TCTCGAAGAACTCCACGGCTTGGTTGATGGTCATGTCGAGCACGTCGGCAATGGATTTCCCTTTGAAGCGCACTTCCAACGTCTCGCGGTTGTAACGCTTGCCGTGACACACTTCGCAAGGCACGTAGACATCGGGCAGGAAGTTCATCTCAATGGTCTTGTAGCCGTTGCCTTGGCAGGCTTCGCAACGTCCGCCGGCCACGTTGAAAGAGAATCGCCCCGCCTTGTAACCCCGTATCTTGGCTTCGGGCAAATCGACGAAGAGGTTGCGTATGTCGGAAAAGACGCCTGTATAGGTGGCGGGATTGGAGCGCGGCGTGCGCCCCAACGGGGACTGGTCTACATTCACCACCTTGTCTATATACTCCAATCCTTCGACGCCGCCGTAGGGCAACGGGTCCTGCAACGAGCGGTAGAGGCGTTGGGAAAGGATGGGTTGCAGTGTCTCGTTCACCAAGGTAGACTTGCCGCTTCCCGAGACGCCGGTAACGCATATCAGCTTGCCAAGCGGGAACTCCACGTCCACGTCCTTCAAGTTGTTGCCTTTGGCACCGCGCAGCCAAAGGCTGTGTCCGTTGCCCGGACGGCGACGGGCGGGAATCTCTATGAAACGCTCTCCGTTCAGGTATTGGGAGGTCAGCGTGTGCGTCAGCAACATCTCGGCAGGTGTGCCGGCAAACACCACCTCACCGCCGAAGCGTCCGGCTTTCGGCCCCAAGTCGATGACGTAATCGGCGGCCAGCATCATCTCTTTGTCGTGTTCTACCACGATGACAGAGTTGCCTATGTCGCGCAGCTTCTTCAAGGAAGCAATCAACCGCCGGTTGTCGCGTTGGTGCAAGCCGATGCTGGGTTCATCGAGTATATAGAGCACGTTGACAAGTTGCGACCCGATTTGCGTGGCCAAGCGGATGCGCTGGCTCTCACCGCCCGAAAGAGAGGTGGAACTGCGGGCAAGGGAAAGATAATCCAAACCCACATCCAACAGGAAGCGGAGCCGGGAACGTATCTCTTTCAATATCTCGGCGGCAATCTGCCGTTGCTTGTCGTCGAGGAAAGCGTCCAATCCCTCCAACCAGACATACAGCTCGCGGATGTCCATCGAGGAGAGCTGGTAGATGTTTTTATCGTGCAGGCGGTAATGGAGGGCTTCCTTGTTCAGCCGCGCGCCCCCGCACTCGGGGCAAACGGCCGTGCGGGCGAACTGCTCGGCCCATTTCTGTGCCGTAGCCGACAGTTCTTTTTCCTGCAACATGCGGATGTATTTCACCACGCCGTCGAACTGCACGAAGTAGTCGGTAGAGGTTCCTATCAGGTTGTTCTTGATGCGCAGGCGGTCGGCGGATCCGTAGAGTATCTCGTCAATGGCCTCGTCGGGCAACTCGGCTACAGGCGTCTTCAAGCCGGCCTCATACTTCTCAAGCAGGGCGCTTATCTGCCAGAACACCATGCTGCCCTTGGCTTTTCCCAAGGGGACGATGGCTCCTTCGGCAATGGAGAGCTCACGGTCGGGGATTATCTTGTCTATGTCTATCTGGCTTACCACGCCAAGGCCTTTGCACTTGGGACAGGCACCTTGCGGCGAATTGAACGAGAAGTTGTGGGGCGCCGGTTCCCGATAGGAAAGGCCGGTGACGGGACACATCAGCCGCTTGCTGTAATGGCGCACGCTGTTATCAGAAGCGTCGAGAATCATCAGCAAGCCCTCGCCTTGCCGCATGGCAAGCGCCACGCTCTCTTTCAAGCGTGTATTGTCCTTGTCGGACACCACCAACTTGTCAATCACCACCTCCACATCGTGGTTCTTGTAGCGGTCGAGCTTCATGCCCGGCAACGCCTCGCATACGGTGCCGTCGACACGCACATGCAGGTAGCCTTTCTTGCGCACCTGCTCGAACAGCTCCTTGTAATGGCCTTTCCGTCCGCGTACCAACGGGGCGAGGATATAGATACGCTTCCCTTTATAGGCGTTCAGAATCAGCCGGAGCACCTGCTCTTCGGTGTATTTCACCATCTTCTCTCCTGACAGGTAGGAGTAGGCTTCGCCGGCGCGGGCATAGAGCAAGCGCAGGTAGTCGTATATCTCGGTAGTGGTCCCCACGGTGGAACGGGGATTCTTGTTGGTGGTCTTCTGTTCGATGGAGATGACCGGACTGAGCCCCGTTATCTCATCCACATCGGGCCGTTCCAAGTTCCCCAAGAAATTACGCGCATACGCGGAGAAGGTCTCTATGTAACGGCGCTGTCCCTCGGCGAATATCGTGTCGAAAGCCAGCGACGACTTGCCGCTGCCGCTCAATCCCGTTATCACGGCCAAGCTGTTACGGGGTATCTGCACGTCGATATTCTTCAAGTTATGGACTCGGGCGCCGTAAACGTTGATGGATTCCAATTCTTCTTGCATACCGTATATATCCTCTTCTTATCATCAAAATTCCTGCAAAAATAAGCGTTTAAGCCCGAACTACAGCCTTCAGCACCGCTATTTTTCTGTATAGAAGAGTAGATTATTTTACCAAGGCGGCATCAATCCAACCGTTTTTTATAAATTTGCACCCATACAAGTGCATACGACGCTATGGAATCAATCAGATTAGACACCACGGAAGGAATGTTGCTCGCCCTAACCGGTCTGCTGTTCCTTTTCCAACTGCTTTACTACCTCTGTCTGTACAACCGCATCTGCCGAAGAGCCCGCGCGGTGAGCCTCGAAAACGTCCACTTTACCTCGGAACTTCCCCCGGTTTCGGTCATCATCTGCGCCCACAACGCATGCGAACAGTTGCAAAGCAACCTGCCGGCCGTGTTGGAGCAGGATTATCCGCAGTTCGAGGTAATCGTCATCAGCGACAGCAACGACGACGATACCGGGAACTACCTTACGTTGGCCGAAGAGCGGTACCACCACCTTTACCACAGCTTCGTGCCCGACTCCTCACGCTACATCAGCCGCAAGAAGTTGGCCGTCACCTTGGGCATCAAAGCGAGCAAATATGAGTGGATTGTGCTGACCGAAGCCGATTGCCGGCCCGCGAGCGGCCAATGGCTGCGCCTGCTGGCCCGCAATTTTACATCGCGCGCCCAAATCGTCTTGGGTTATAGCGGATATGGACAAGGCAAGGGCTGGCTGCACAAATGCTGCTCGTTCGACAACCTCTTGGGCGCCATGCGCTACCTTGGATTCGCCTTGGCCGGCAGCCCTTACATGGGCATTGGCCGCAACTTGGCCTACCGCAAGGAGCTTTTCTATGCCCAGAAAGGATTCTCGGCCAACTTGAACTTGCAACGCGGCGACGACGACCTCTTCGTGAACCGCACGGCGAGTGCGGGGAACACCCGTGTTGAGACAGACGCCGACGCCACTGTGCGCCGCCTGCCTCTTGAACGTGTAAAAGATTGGCGTGAAGAAAAGATAGGCTACGCCTCCACCGCCCGCCTTTACCGCGGCGCGCAGCGCTACTTGGCCGGATGGGAGACATGCACCCGTTTGTTGTTCTACGCCGGCTGGATAGCCACTGCCGTTACCGGCCTCATGCACCGCGACTGGTGGGTGGCCGCGGCCGCTGTACTACTGTTCATCGCCCGCTTCTGCATGCAAGCCACCATTTTCCACCGCACGGCCAAAGCATTGGGCGACGAAAGGAACCATTGCCTTGCCTTGCCCTTGTTCGACCTGTTGCAACCTTGCCAGTCACTCTGTTGGAAACTCTATTGCCTTTTCCGCAAGCGGAGCGACTTCCTGCGCAAGTAGTTTCTATTCATACCGCATGGAGGTGGCCGGACGGATGTGCGCCACCAAGAAAGAGGGGCCCACGAGCATCAGCAGAGAGACAAGCAGGGTACCGATGTTCAACAACAAAAGCGCCCAGATGTTGAGCGACACGGGCACCGCGTCCATATAATAAGTTTCCGGATCGAGGCGGAACAGCCCCGTATAACGCTGCACAAGACAGAGCGCGACGCCCACGATATCGCCCCATACCATGCCCCTGCCTATAAGAAAGCAGGCCAACCAAAGAAACGTGCGGCGCACAAGGGTGTTGCCGGCGCCCAACGATTTCAAGGTGCCTATCATGGACGTGCGCTCGATGATGATAATCAGCAAACCCGACACCATCGTAAAGCCCGCCACGCCCGCCATCAAGATAAGTATCACCCAGATATTCACGTTCAAAATACCCAACCAAGCGAAAATCTGCGGGTTGAGTTGCTCGACGTTGCGCACGCAATACTCCTCGCCGTAGCGGTCGGTCGTATCATACAGGGCCATGCCCAAACCGTAGGTGGCCTCTTCCAAATCGCCGTAACGTTCCAGCGCCACTTCCAAGCCGCTTGCTTGGTCTTTTTGCCAACCGTTCAGGCGGTTCACGGTATAAAGGTCGGTGAGCAGGAAAAGGTTGTCATAATCGGAAAAGTTCGTCCGGTAGATACCCGCCACTTCCAAACGGCGGGCGCGCACTTCCCCTTCAATATAATAGGTATCGATCTTGTCGCCCACCTTCAGCTTCAACTTGTCGGCGATGGCACAGGAGAGCAACACACGGCCGGTGGAAACGGTATCGCCGAACTGCGGCACCTCTCCTTCCAACAAGTGACGGCGGAAGAAGTCAAGGTCATACTCGGGGCCGACACCTTTAAGCACCATGCCCAAGAAGGCGTCCGCAGTCTTAATCATGCCCGGCTTGGTGGAGTAGCGTTGCACCCGCTTCACATAGGCAAAACCCTTCAAGATATGGAATATGCTGTCACCCGCCTCCACGGGACGCGCCTCGTAAGAACGCGGCGCCCGCACGTTGGCCACTTGGATGTGGGAGCCGAAGCCCACCACCATGTCGCGCACTTGCCGTTTGAAACCGATAATGACCGAAACCGACACGATCATCACCGCCAATCCTACCGCCACCCCGACGGTCGCGATGAGCACGGCGGGACGCGATACCCGCTTCCCTGCATCGGAATGGAGGAACAGACGTAAAGCGATGAATCGGGGAAGGTTCATGATATCCGTCCCGGATAGGCTTCCAAAGCTTTAGAAAGGACAACCAAGGCGCGCGTCAACTCCTCTTTGCACAGGATGTAAGCGATGCGCACCTCGTTGCGGCCGGCTCCCGGCGTGGTATAAAAGCCCGACGCGGGAGCCATGAAGACCGTTTCTCCCTCATATTGGAAATCGGAGAGACACCAAGCGCAGAACTTGTCGGAATCGTCTACAGGCAACTTAGCCACCGTGTAGAAAGCGCCCATCGGTATAGGAGAGTAGACGCCGGGAATACGGTTCAAGCCATCGATGAGGCACTTCCTGCGCTCCACATACTCGTCATACGTGTCGCGCAGATAATCCTCGCCGGCATCAAGCGAAGCCTCGGCGGCTATCTGCCCCACGAGGGGCGGGCTCAGGCGCGCCTGGCAGAACTTCATCACCGCGTCGCGTATCTCCTTGTTCTTGGTAATGAGCGCGCCGATGCGGATGCCGCACTCCGAGTAACGCTTCGACACAGAGTCAATCAACACCACATTCTGCTCGATGCCCTCCAAATGACAGGCGGAGATATAGGGAGACCCCGTGTAGATAAACTCCCTGTACACTTCATCGGAAAAGAGGAAGAGGTCGTACTTTTTCACCATGTCGCGTATCTGGTTCATCTCCCTGCGCGAGTAGAGATAACCCGTCGGGTTGTTGGGGTTGCATATCAAGATAGCCCGCGTGCGCTCGTTGATAAGCTCTTCAAACTTCTCCACCTTCGGCAACGAGAAGCCCTCCTCAATGGTAGTGGCAATGGTCTTGATGACGGCTCCGGCAGATATGGCGAAAGCCATGTAGTTGGCGTAGGCAGGCTCGGGCACGATAATCTCGTCGCCCGGATTCAAGCAAGCCAAGAAAGAGAAGAGCACCGCTTCCGAGCCGCCCGAAGTGATGATGATGTCGTCGGCCGTGAGATGGATATTGAACTTGGCGTAATACCCCACCAACTTCTCGCGGTAACTGCGGTATCCTGCACTGGGACTGTACTCCAACACCTTTCGGTCCAAGTTATGAATGGCATCCAACGCCACTTGGGGCGTGGGAAGGTCGGGTTGTCCGATGTTCAAGTGATACACCTTGACGCCCCGCTGCTTGGCGGCGTCGGCCAAAGGAGCCAATTTCCTGATAGGTGAAGCGGGCATCTCAGCGCCGCGAACCGATATTGTAGGCATGCTTCTATATTCTATTACTGATTCTTGTCGGGATGCAAAATTAGTGATTTATCCGCAACTTGCAAAAGAATCTCCTCTCTTTGACACCTGCGGCGCTACTTCAGCCAGATGCGGTCGCCCACTTCGGGCACATACTCCCCGCTCTTCTTGTTCAAGCGGTAGAGGTTCTTCAAGCGGATGCCGTACTTCTGCGAGATGGAGTGCATCGAGTCGCCGTCTTTCACCACATAATACTTGTCTTTGCCCGCCGTCTTCTTCAACTTCTCTTTTAAATAAATGATGTCGCCCTCTTCGAGCGTATAATCTTCCGTGAGGTCATTGTACTTCACCAATTTCTTCCAGTTGATGCCCAACTCCTTGCCCAATATGCGGAAGTCGTCGCCCTCGCGCGCCACCACGTAAGCCAGCCCGTTGGCTATATAGACTTGGTGCGGATTGGCCAACCAAGGCTTCTTCTTCAACTCCTTCTCCCAGTTGCGCACCGTGCCTTGGCTGTCATACTTATACAAGCTGTAATCCTCGATGATGGTGATCAAACGGTTGGCATACGAAGGGTCGGTGGCATAGCCGGCCTTTTTCAAGCCGCGCGCCCAACCCTTGTAATCGGTTATCTTCAACTTGAACAAGAAAGCGTAGCGTTGCCCCTGCTTCAAGAACTTGGAGTGGTCTTCATAGGAGTCTTTCACATTGCTGTAAGCACGGAAGCACTCCCCTTTGGCATCGTCGTCATAGTAGACCTTGCGCCCGCTCCACGTGTTGTGGCACTTGATGCCGAAATGGTTGTTGCTCTTGCGCGCCAACGCGCTCTGCCCGGCGCCGCTCTCCAACAGACCTTGCGCGAATGTGATGCTGGCCGGTATCTTGTAACGATTCATCTGGTCCACGGACAAAGGCGCGTACTTCTTGATATAATCGTTATAAGCGCTGTTACGCCGCTGCGCCTGCAAGGTGAAAGCGGGCAGCAGCAGGAGCAGGGCGGCAGCCGTGAATTTCAACAAGAGTCTCATGTTTCGATTGTTCTGTTTCCAAAGGGCAAAAGTCCGTAAAAGAATTGAATAATCCAATCGCAAGGGCATCTTTTTATCAAATATGCGGGTAAAGATTTCCTCCATTCTACTTGCGGTTATGGAATATTATCGCGAATATTGCAAGTGAAACCTATTTATATATCCATGACACGATGAAAGAGTTGAACTTGCAAATCACCATGAAGGCCTGCGCTTACGCAGAGTTGGATGATACCGACCGCGCCTTGGTGGACGCCGCCCGCCAAGCCACGCACCGAAGCTATTCCCCCTACTCGCACTTTTCGGTAGGAGCGGCGGTAAGGTTGGCCGACGGCACCATCGTCACCGGTAGCAACCAAGAGAACGCCGCCTATCCTTCGGGATTGTGCGCCGAGCGCACCGCCCTCTTCTATGCCGGTTCCCGCTATCCCGGTCAAGCAGTAGAGGCGCTCGCCATTGCCGCCCGCGACGGGCAAGGCCTCTATACCGACGAGCCGGTGACACCCTGCGGCGCCTGCCGGCAAGTGATGCTCGAAACAGAGATGCGTGCGGGACGTCCGCTGCGCGTGTTGCTCTATGGCACCCGCCGCACCTGCATCATCGAAGGCGTGGAGACGTTGCTGCCGCTCGCTTTCGGGGCGGAAGCCATGGAGTGAGAAAGCCCTTTCAAACCTATAGGAGCGGCAAGAACTTGCCTATATACCGCCATGACGGGAAATTGTTGGATGAAACACAAAAAACTTTCCTTCCCATGCACTTATATAACCTAAAAATATCTACTTTTGCCCTTTGAAAACAATTCACTAACTAATTCATACACATGCTACGTACCATCAGAATAACGCTCGCTGTCATCAGCTTTATACTTATAACCCTCTTGTTCCTCGACTTCACGGGTACGCTGCACGCCTACTTCGGATGGCTCGCCAAGATACAGTTCATCCCGGCGCTCTTCGCGCTTAACGTAGGCATCGTGCTGGCCCTCGTCGTCGTGACGTTGCTTTGCGGACGCATCTACTGCTCCATCGTCTGCCCGCTCGGCATCATGCAGGACATCTTCGGCGCCTTCACCAAGAAGCGCCGCAGCCGTCACCGTTTCCACTACACGCCCGCCCGCAACCTGTTGCGCTATATTGTCTTGGCCCTGTTCATCATCGCCTTCATCGCCGGTATCGCCCCGTTTGTAGCCTTGATATCACCCTACAGTGCCTACGGCCGCATCGCCTCCAACCTATTGGCGCCGCTCTACCAATGGGGCAACAACCTCTTCGCCCATTTAGCCGAACGCGCCGACAGCTACATGTTCTATGAAACGGACGTATGGCTCAAAAGCCTTCCCACCTTCATCATCGCCGTGGTGACGCTCGTAGTCATCGCCTTCCTCGCGCTGCGCGGCGGCAGGACCTATTGCAACACCATCTGCCCGGTGGGTACCGTGCTTGGCTTCTTGAGCCGTTTCTCCCTGCTGAAACCGGCCATAGACACGTCGAAGTGCAACGGATGCAAGACCTGCGCCCGCAAGTGCAAAGCCGCCTGCATCAACCCCGAAGCCCACGAGATAGACTACAGCCGTTGCGTGGCTTGCATGGACTGCCTGAACGACTGCCGGCAAGGCGCCATCTCCTACACCATACGCAAGAAGGCCGCCGTCCACGCCGCACCCGCCTCCACACCCATGCCCACAGCTACAACGAAGCCGGCCGACGCCGCCCGCCGCAGCTTCCTTACCCTGTCGGCAGCCGTGGCCGCCACCGCCGCGTTGAAGGCACAAGAAGACGCGTTGGAAGGCGGACTGGCCACCATCGAGGAGAAGAAGATACCGAAGCGCGCCACGCCCGTCACCCCTCCGGGTTCTGTCAGCGCGCGCAACTTCGCCCGCCATTGCACCGCCTGCCAGCTGTGCGTGTCGGTATGTCCCAACCAAGTGTTGCGCCCCTCGACCGACCTTGCACGGCTCATGCAGCCCGAGATGTCCTACGAGCGCGGCTATTGCCGTCCAGAATGTACCCGTTGCTCGCAGGTCTGCCCCACGGGTGCCATCCGCAAGATAGACCGCGCCGAGAAGTCCTCCATACAGATAGGCCATGCCGTGTGGATTAAAGACAACTGCGTCTGCATTACCAAGGGGGTGAAGTGCGGCAACTGCGCCCGCCACTGCCCCACGGGTGCCATCCAGATGGTTCCCTCCAACCCGCATGACGAGGAGTCCATCCGCATCCCCGTAGTCAATACCGAACGCTGCATAGGCTGCGGGGCGTGCGAGAACCTCTGCCCGGCACACCCCTTCAGCGCCATCTATGTAGAGGGACACGAGGCACACCGCACCGTATAAAACAAGACAACATCGAAAACTCAAACCGACATGAATATGGACAACAACTCTATAAACCGCCGCGACTTCCTTAAAATAGCCGGAACGGGAGCCGTAGCCGCCGCCCTTGCAAGTTGCGCAGGCAAGAAACAACCACAAGGAGAGGCCGAAGCCGCCGTGTTGGGCGAAGTGCCTACCGACAAGATGACCTACCGCACCACCCCCACCACGGGCGACCGCGTGTCGCTCTTGGGCTACGGATGCATGCGTTGGCCCACCATCCCTTCATCCGACAAGAAGAACGAGGTCATCGACCAAGACGCCGTGAACGAATTGGTGGACTACGCCATCGCCCACGGGGTGAACTACTTCGACTGCGCCCCCGTCTACACCCAAGGCCAGTGTGAAAGAGCTACCGGCATCGCCTTGAAACGCCACCCGCGCGACAAGTACTACATCGCCACCAAGCTCTCCAACATGAGCCCCTCGATGCAAAGCCGGGAGAAGTCCATGGCCATGTACCGCAACTCCTTCCGCGAGCTGCAGGTAGACTACATAGACTACTTGCTGCTGCACAGCGTGGGCGGCGGCGACGGATTGGATACGCTGAAAGCCCGCTTCTTCGACAACGGCATGCTCGACTTCCTCTTGAAGGAGCGCGAGGCCGGCCGCATACGCAACTTGGGCTTCTCCTACCACGGCGACGTGAAAGTGTTCGACTACCTGCTCGACCACCACGACCGGTACCGTTGGGACTTCGTGCAGATACAGCTGAACTACGTGGACTGGCTGCATGCCAAGGACGTGAACAAGCGCAACACCAATGCCGAGTATCTCTATGGAGAATTGCTGAAACGGGGCATCCCCGCCGTCATCATGGAGCCTCTTTTAGGCGGCCGTCTCTCCAAGCTGAGCGACAACTTGGTGGCGATGTTGAAGCAACGCCGCCCCGAAAGCAGCGTCGCCTCTTGGGC
>JAJPYW010000256.1 GCA_021204715.1 Prevotellaceae bacterium | reverse complement strand
ACGAAGCCGAACACATCGTCGCCGTAGATGGGATTGCAGCAGCGGGCCAGCTTGAACTCCAGTCCCTTCAAGTGTTGATCTATGACCAATACATCCTCTTTGGCTTTCCCCTCTTCGGGTTGTGCGGCCGGCAGGTTGTAGGTCTCGGCGCTGCGCTTGGTCTGGTCGTCGTGCGACTCGTTCTCCCGCTTCAACTGCTCCACGTATTTGTCTATGATGTCGTTCGCGTCGAGTGTCCCGTCGGCCACGGCTTGGTAAAAATCCGTGTTCACCTTGTAGCCCATCCGCTTGATAAGGCGCATCATCTCGCTCTCGTCATACTCTATCTTGCGGTTCTTGAACTTCCGCTCCAACGTCTCCCGGGCGAAGGCATGGTAGCGCGCCGCCATCTCCTTGAGCGCCTGCCTTATCTTGGTACGCGCCTTCGATGTGGTCACAATGTTCAGCCAGTCCTGTTTGGGTGTCTGGGCATTTGAAGTCATGATCTCCACTTGGTCGCCGCTGTGCAGCACCTGCTTTATGGAGACGTTCTTTCCATTCACCTTGGCGCCGATGCACCTGCACCCCAACTGGCTGTGGATGTGGAAAGCGAAATCCAGCACCGTAGAACCTTTCCGCAGCTTGAAAAGGTCGCCTTTGGGCGTGAACACAAACACCTCGTCTTCGTAGAGATCAAGTTTGAATTGGTCCATCGCCTCCAAGCCGTCGTTGTCGGCGTGTTCCAACGCCTCGCGCACCGAAGTGAGCCACTCGTCCAATCCGCTCTCCCCTTTCACCCCTTTGTAGCGCCAGTGAGCGGCTAATCCGCGCTCGGCAATCTCGTCCATGCGCCCGGTGCGAATCTGTACCTCCACCCACTTCCCTTCCGGCCC
Organism: Prevotellaceae bacterium; assembly: GCA_021204715.1. Lineage (GTDB taxonomy): Bacteria > Bacteroidota > Bacteroidia > Bacteroidales > Bacteroidaceae > Bacteroides. Next base: position 9,626 of record JAJPYW010000256.1, on the reverse strand, counting down.
CATTACGGTGATGTGCAACGACTCGTAGCCGTTGCTTTTGGGCACCGACAGCCAGTCGCGCAAGCGGTTGGGGTTGGGCTGGTACATATCCGTCACGATAGAGTAGGCCTGCCAGCACACCATCTTCTCCCGCTCCAAAGGCGAGTCCAAAATGATGCGTATGGCGAACAAGTCGTACACATTCTCGAAGGCGCATTTCTGCTTCTTCATCTTCTGGTAGATGGAGTGGATGGACTTCGTGCGTCCCTTGATGTGGAACTTCAACCCCGCCGCTTCCAATTTCTTCTCCACAGGCACGATGAACGAGGCGATGTAGCGGTCGCGCGAAGCCTTCGTCTCGTTCAGTTTCTCCTTTATATAATAGTAGACCTCCTTTTCGGTATATTTCAACGAGAGATCTTCCAATTCCGACTTCAATGTGTAAAGCCCCAACTTGTGGGCCAACGGCGCGTAGAGATAAGCCGCTTCGTCGGCCACCTTGCGGCGCGCCTCCTCATTAGGCGAGTTCTTTATCTGCCGCATCACGTTCACGCGGTCGGCAATCATGATGAGTATTACCCGCATGTCCTCGGCAAAAGAGAGTAGCAAGTTGCGGAAGTTCTCCGACTCTATGGTGGGGCTCTTCGCATACAGTTCCTGTATGCGCATCAATCCGTGCACGATGCCCGCCACGTCCCCGCCGTAACGCGCCGTCACGTCGTCCGTTGTCAAGGCACCGCCGCACACGGCCCCGTGCAACATCACCGCCAAGACCGCCGCCCGCCGCATGCCTATCTCCTCGGCCACGATAACGGCCGTCTGCATGTCTTTGATTACCGGGTTCAGCCCGAAGATGTCGCGGGCCACCCCGTTCTGCTGTATGGCGTGGATAAGGTCGGTTTTCAACTGCTTGCAATCACCTTTGCGCAGTGTCTCGCCCGAAAGCCGCAGCAGCCTGCGGTAGAGTGGGAAGAGCATTCCCCGCTCTTCTGTGGTGAAAAAGCCGTCGGTTTCCATATTCGTCCCTCTTTTTTATGGTGTAAAGGTAGTTTTTTCTCCCTTTTCTTGATGCGCATGCCGAAATAATTTGTAATTTTGGGCATCAATTAATATAAGGAGTACACTATGACACTTCAAGACAAAGCACAATTAGCCCAGAAAGGAATCACCGAAGAGCAGATTGCCAAACAATTGGCCTATTTTGAAAAGGGCTTTCCCTTCCTGAAGCTGCACGCAGCCGCATCTGTGGGGCAAGGCATCCTCGCGCCCACGCCCGACGACCAAGAAAAATACCTGAAAGCATGGGAAACCTACACGCAGACCGACAAGTGTGTAGTTAAGTTCGTACCCGCTTCGGGTGCCGCCAGCCGTATGTTCAAGAACCTCTTCGCCTTCTTGGGTGCCGACTACAACGAGCCCCAAACAAGCTTCGAGAAGACCTTCTTCGAGAAGATAGACAAGTTCGCCTTCTACAACGAGCTGAACGGCGTCTGCAAGACCGCGACAGGGAAAGAAATTCCCCAATTGGTAGCCGAAGGGCAGTACAAGGCTGTCTTGTCCGCCTTGCTTGAACCGGCAGGATTGAACTACGGCGGGCTGCCCAAAGGCCTGTTGAAGTTCCACAAATACGAAGAAGGCAACCGCACGCCCTTGGAAGAGCATTTGGCCGAAGGCGCCCTCTATGCAGCCAACAAGAACGGCAAGGTAAACATCCACTTCACCGTGTCGCCCGAGCACCGCGCCCTCTTCGAGAAGCTCGCCAAAGAGAAAGCCGAAGTATATGCCAAGAAATACGGTGTTGAATACAACATCACCTTCTCCGAGCAGAAGCCCAGCACCGACACCATTGCCGCCGACATGGAGAACAAGCCCTTCCGCGACCACGGCAAGCTCTTGTTCCGTCCCGGCGGCCACGGCGCGTTGATAGAGAACCTCAACGATTTGGATGCCGACGTCGTGTTCATCAAGAACATAGACAACGTGGTGCCCGACAAGCTCAAAGGCGAGACCGTGCTCTACAAGAAACTCATCGCCGGCGTGCTCATCACCCTGCAGCAGCGCGTCTTCTCCTACCTGCAACTGCTTGACAGCGGCAAGTACACCCACGAGCAAGTGCTCGAGATACTGCAATTCCTGCAGAAGCGTCTCTATTGCAAGAATCCCGAAGTGAAAGACTTGGAAGATGCCGAGCTCGTCATCTACCTGAAGAAGAAACTCAACCGTCCCATGCGCGTGTGCGGCATGGTGAAGAACGTGGGCGAGCCCGGCGGCGGTCCGTTCCTTGCCTACAACAGCGACGGCACCATCTCCCTGCAGATATTGGAAAGCTCGCAGATAGACATGAGCGACCCTGCCAAGAAAGAGATGTTCGAGAACGGCACCCACTTCAACCCCGTAGACTTGGTTTGCGCCGTGCGCGACTACAAAGGCCGCAAGTTCAACCTGCCCGAATACGTCGACAAAGCCACCGGCTTCATCTCTTCCAAGTCTAAGGACGGCAAGGAACTCAAGGCATTGGAGTTGCCCGGTCTTTGGAACGGCGCCATGAGCGACTGGAACACGGTGTTTGTAGAAGTGCCCTTGGCCACGTTCAATCCCGTCAAGACCGTGAACGACTTGTTGCGCGAGCAGCACCAATAATCCCGTTTTGAGGTAAAGGCGCTACATCCGCGTGCAACTCACACCCGACAATCAACCATTGAGACGATTCCGCCAAGCCGTGCGGGGCGCGCTGCAGAAGCCCCGCGGGCATGGCGGAATCTTATATATTCATAATACCGTTAAAGAATGAAGAAAATCTTATTGTTAGGCTCAGGCGAATTGGGAAAGGAGTTCGTCATCTCCGCCAAGCGGAAAGGACAGTATGTCATTGCATGCGATTCGTATGCCGGGGCACCCGCCATGCAGGTAGCCGACGAGTGTGAAGTCTTCAAGATGTTGGACGGCGACGCCCTTGAACAAGTAGTGCGCAAGCACAAGCCCGACATCATCGTGCCCGAAATCGAAGCCATCCGCACCGAGCGTCTCTACGGCTTCGAAGAGGCCGGCATCCAAGTAGTGCCCAGCGCGCGCGCCGTGAACTACACCATGAACCGCAAGGCTATCCGCGACTTGGCAGCCAAAGAGCTCGGCCTTAAAACAGCCAAATACTTCTATGCGAAAACCTTCGATGAATTGCAAGCCGCAGCCGCCGAGATAGGCTTCCCTTGCGTGGTAAAGCCCCTCATGTCCTCATCGGGCAAAGGCCAGTCTGTGGTGAAGAGCGCCGACGACCTGCAACATGCATGGGAATACGGATGCAGTGCCGCCCGTGGCGACATCAAAGAAGTCATCATTGAAGAGTTCATCCATTTCGACAGTGAAATCACGTTGCTCACCGTCACGCAGCAGAACGGGCCCACGCTGTTCTGCCCGCCCATAGGCCACGTGCAGATTAACGGCGACTACCGCGAGAGCTTCCAGCCCGCTCCCATCGATCCTGACCACTTGGCCGAAGCACAGCGCATGGCCGACAAAGTGACACGCGCCCTTACCGGCGCCGGTATTTGGGGCGTTGAGTTCTTCCTTAGTCACAAGAACGGCGTCTACTTCTCCGAGCTCTCACCGCGTCCACACGACACAGGCATGGTCACCTTGGGCGGCACGCAAAACCTGAACGAGTTCGAGCTGCACTGCCGCGCGGTTCTCGGCCTTCCCATTCCCGGCATCAAGCAAGAGCGCATGGGCGCCAGCGCCGTCATTCTCTCGCCCATTGCCAGCACGGAACGTCCCAACTACCGCGGCATGGAAGAGGTAGTCAAGGAAGAAGACACCTACCTGCGCATCTTCGGCAAGCCCAGCACGCGACTGAACCGCCGCATGGGTGTAGTGCTGTGCTACGCCCCCTTAGGCAGCGACATCAACGCCCTGCGCGACAAGTGCAAGCGCCTCGCCGCCAAGGTGGAAGTATATTAATCGAGCGTCTTTACCGCTACATACACGTCCTTGCCGAAGCCGAGCTTCGGCAAGGACGTTTCCTTTTCAAACAATCCATAGATAGCCGAACCCGACCCGCTCATCGCCGCATACGTTGCCCCTTGCCTATACAGTTCCTCTTTAATCTCGCCGAGCAATGGATACCGTGCAAACACGCTCTCCTCAAAGTCGTTCACCATTAACCCGCGCCATTGCGCCACAGGCAACCGCACCACTTCCCGGAGCGGACGCTCCTGCCTGTGCGGACGTATCGCCGCGTATGCTTCCTTCGTCGATACCGATACATCCGGCTTCACTATCCACAACCAGTACCCCTTTAACGACAGTTCAATCGGTGAGAACACATTCCCTATCCCTTCCGCATACACCGGCTTGTTCTTGATGAAGAAAGCACAATCCGCGCCTATCCGTGCCGCATGCTCCTCCAATGCCGTGTCGTCCAATCCCAAGCCACACACCACGTTCAACAGCTTCAACATGGCCGCCGCGTCCGAAGAACCACCGCCAAGCCCCGCCCCCGTAGGCACCCGCTTCACAAGGTGAATCTCCACCGGCGGCAATCCATACAAGCTGTCTAAAAGCCGGTATGCCCTCACCACCAAGTTCTCCTCCACCTGCCCCGCTATTGCCGTACCATAAAGGTGCAAGCTGTACTTCCCGCCCCCTGTATAGTTCTCCATCGGCACCACCTCCAACGCGTCCTCCACCGGAACAGGATAGAACACCGTCTCCAAGTCATGATAACCATCCGGCCGTTTATTCACAACATTCAGCCCCAAGTTTATTTTCGCATTTGGGAATGTAAGCATATACACTCTTCTTCGTTCGTAATGATAGCGCAAAAATAGACAATTATCCGCTTGCGCAACGCTTGGGAAGCGAATTATTTGCACGATTGTTCCCACCGTTCTTCCTATAATCACAAAGATTTTACCATGACCTATCTCTAAAACATTGTTGAGTATAGATAGCATCCCTGCGGATATATGAGCCTACTATTTCTGAATTATATAATCTTAAATAACGCATTTCATTTGCTTCAAACCCATGCCATGTCGCAAATATTTTGTACTTTTGCGACAAAAAAGATGCTATGACAAGTATAGAAGATAATATATGGAGTGCGATTAAGGCCAAAGGGAGAGGAAGCATATTCTTCCCCTCTGATTTTACGTCATACGGTGAGGTGAAAGCAGTAGACAAAAGCCTCGAACGGCTCACTGCAAGAGGCGAGATCGTTCGTTTGGCAAGAGGCATATACACCTTTCCCAAGATTGATACAACCTTGGGACTTGGCTTATTGATGCCATCAATAGAACAGATTGCTCAGACAATAGCACGTAGAGACAAAGCGCGTATAGTGCCCACCGGCATCTATGCCATGAACAAGTTGGGACTGTCTACCCAAGTGCCGATGAATGTAGTTTATCTTACCGACGGTGCTCCCCGCAAGGTGAACCTTGGCAACGGACGTTCCATACAGTTCAAATACACCACTCCCAAGAATCTTTCATTCACCAACCCGCTTGCCATGCTTGTAACATTCGCCCTGAAAGAGGTAGGGCATGATAATATGACCGACGATATTGCGGGGCGAATAAAGAGCGTGCTTCAGAAAGAGAAGAAAGAGCAAGTACTGGCCGATGAAGCACTCATGCCCGCATGGATAAGAACTTTCACAAGGCAGGCGTATGAATAATTACTTCCAACTATCCACGCAGCAACAACAGGCAGTACTTGCCCAAGCTGCCAACAAAACAGGCTTGCCTGTACAAGCTGTAGAAAAAGACTTGTGGGTGACCGTTGTGTTGCAATTGGTATTCACATTACCCATAGCCAATCATATAATATTCAAAGGCGGCACATCCCTGAGCAAGGTTTGGAAAGTGATACACCGCTTTTCAGAAGACATAGACTTGGCTATTAACCCTTCAATATGGGGATTTGAAGGAGATTTGACTAAAAGACAAATCAAGCGGTTGCGCAAAGTATCGTCACTGTTTGTGAAAGAGGAACTCTGCCGGTCGTTGCAAGAAGCAGTTGCCGCAACAAGCATGGAGAAGTGGCTTCAAGTAGAAGCCGAGTCAGACGGAGAAGGTGATAGCACATACCCTGAACCCAGAGTGATACATGTTCATTACAAGTCTCTTTTTGATGATGACATGACTTATTTAAGTTCGGAAGTAAAATTAGAGGTCAGTGCGCGCTCTTTGCTCGAGCCCACGGCAGAAGCCGTAGTGACAAGCATCATAGAAGAAACACTGCCCGTGAGCACAACCATCAAGCAAGTGACGATGCCTACAGCTTTGGCAGAGAAGACATTCCTTGAAAAAGCGTTCCTATTGCATGAGTTGTTCTCTTCTCAATCGGCAAGACAAGCCAACCGCAAATCCCGTCACTTATACGACTTGACGCAGATGATGAATACCGGTATTGCCACCCGTGCCATTGCCGATGATGAACTGTGGAGCGCCATACATCATCATCGTGAATTGTTCACCAGTATGAGTGGAGTGGACTATACACCCGACATACGCAACCGCATCATTCTACTTCCTCCCGATGATGTCATGGACGATTGGCGAGGCGACTACAAGGACATGCAGTCCTCTATGATATACGGTGAGAAACCTACATTCGATGAATTGATGGATAAGATGAAAGAGCTTGAATGCAAATTCCATAACCATTAAATAAAGCTGCATGGGTGAACTTTGGGGCAAGCCATGACGTTTTACTTGCCATTGACAAGGCTTTGATACATCCGCATGAGCTGCGCCACGCAAGTGGTTTCCGTGGTATCTTTTATGGAGAACCCGTATGCCTGCATCACGGCACGGTCGTTGTTTTGGTGTGCCTTGCGCAATTCGGGCGGCATGGCTACTTCGTCATACAAGTCGGCCAAGCTGCACTCCGGATACAAGTCGCGGGCATCGAGAATAGCCTGCGCGCACTGCTCAATGCGTTGCCGCTGCTCATCGGTTGGCGCGGGCCAAGGGAAGTTGTTATAGACTACATCTTTGGAATAACGGTAGTCGCTCTTTAATCTGCCACACACCGCCTTCATCCAACCCATGTGGACGTTGGAAGTGAGGATGCCGAAGTGGTAAAGTGTGGCGTCGGGCATTAAACGAATGGCGTTGCTACATAGATTATCGGGTGTAAGAAAACCGATGGGAACATATTTCCTGTTCTCTGATGAAGTTTCAGGAATAACAATATAATTGCTATCAGGCATATTCTCTGTTTGGAATCTTGTAGGTTTATCAGCCAGTTTGACAGTCGATGTCCTCTTACTCTTCAGGCGGAATTCACGTACTGCTTGCACCCTCTTCAAACATTCGGGCATCTTACGGAGTTCATTAGGAGCGCAATCGCCCAACCACAAGCAATAACGTGGAGCGCGGTTGATAAACTCATACGCACCATACCAAGGCTTGAAATACTTCTCGGCAGCCGGTTCCTTTTTAATAAACGCAAGCATTTCTTCGGCAGTAAAGAGGTAATTCCCATCGTCGATAGGTTGGTTGCCGATGCCTATTTCAGGCACATCACACAGTGGCTTGTTCCGGCTCTCTACAAATATATTATCCGCATCAATCAAATAACCGTTGATGTTCTGCACTATTTGCTGACGGTTATCCGTATAGATTACTCTTGGTTGGTCGTTGGGAGCCGTGCTGAAACCCACAATCACGCAATGCACGTGCGCCTTGATAGTAGCCTCGCTGTCCCAACGGAAAGTGCGGTGGGCAAAATCGATGTGCACGCCTTGTTCCATCAACGGCTTCCACAAGTTGGCCACACTTTCCCCTTGTGTCACCGAATTGGTCGACACCAAGGCGGCGCGTATCGGCGTACCTTGTATCAAGTCCACCGCTTTCTTGTACCAACAACTCACGTAATCCAAGTTGCCCGCGTTCTTCCACCCTTTGAATAGTTCGTTGAGTTCCTCCTTTTGCCCGGCACTCATCATACGCGCCCCAATAAACGGCGGATTCCCCATGATATACGTCAGTCTATCCCTACGCACCACTTCGTCCCACTTTACCTGCAGCGCGTTCCCTTCCACAATATTCGTGTACGACTTCAACGGCAAAAAGTCCAAGTGCGTCTGCATGATGATTTCCGTCTCCTTCATCATCTGGCTCTCGGCAATCCACAGCGCAGTCTTGGCAACGGTAACGGCAAAGTCGTTGATTTCGATACCGTAAAACTGCTCAAGAGAAACCTTAATAGACAAGTAATCATCCGTCACGAAAGACGTCTGTCCGTGCGTGAGTTCCCGCAACACCTCGTTCTCCAAGCGGCGCAGTGAAAGGTAAGATTCCGTCAAGAAATTGCCACTGCCGCATGCCGGGTCAAGGAACGTGAGCGAAGCCATTTTCTCTTGGAAAGCCCTTAGCTTGCGACAGCGCGTGCGCTCCACCGCCGTCTCGCAAATATCGGCAAACTCCCGCTTTAGCGCGTCCAAGAAGAGCGGATCAATCACTTTATGTATGTTCTCGATGCTGGTGTAGTGCATGCCACCCGAGCGGCGCGTCTCGGGATTCAACGTGCTTTCAAAGACCGCCCCGAATATGGTAGGGCTTATCTCCGACCAGTTGAAACCCGCGCTGGCCTTGTTCAACAACAAGTCGCGTATCTCGTCGGTAAAAGGCGGAATCTCTATGCGCTCGTCGGCAAAAAGACCGCCGTTCACGTAAGGAAACGCAGCCAATGAAGGGCTGTCATCCTGCAAATACGGATCGCGCTCCTCTGGCTTAGTATCCAATATGCCGAACAACGCTATCAAAGCCTTCCGCATCTGACGCGTGTCACACTTCTTCAAGTAATCATGAAACATGCCATAACGCCCGAAGATGCCCGCATTTTCAGCATAAAGGCAGAACACCAACCGCACACAAAGCACGTTCAAGCTGTGCAACGCCTCCTTGCTTCCCGGCTCTTTATACTGACGGGCAAACGCGTCGTATATCATCCCCACAATCTCTCCGGCGGCGATAGAAACCTCCATTTCACGCCTCAAATGTTCGTTTCCAGTCTCCACCAAGAACTGCAAGCGGTAGTACTCCTTATAGAGCGCGTCAAGTCGAATCACCTCGGGCGCGCCCGTGGGCCGGTTCATGTCATACACCCAGAACTCCTCAAAGTTGCAAGTAATTACATAGCGTGGATGTGCGTCCACGGGCAGCTCCACAATGTAGCGCTTCGCCTGCTGGAAAGGCGTCAACAAAGTACCGTCAGACTGCTTGATAGGCTGGTTCAAGTTCTTCCCCAACCCCTTCTGCTCAATCATGACACGCGTGGCAGGAATATACCCGTCTATAAAGCTGGTGTGGTCCAAATGCACTTGGTCCTCAAACTGAATGTATTGCTCGGGGTGAAGAACACCATACACATCGCGCAGCAGCGAAAGCCAAAACGGTTGGCTCTCACCCTTCTCATACCCCTTGCCCTTCCAATACGCGGCAAACTGCCTTGCCGCCTCTTGCCGTAAATCTGCCATATCATTAAAACCTTTCAAAAGCAAAAATAGACAAATATCCGTTTCGTGCAACCACCTTGACGTAAATAATTCTCCCATCCCCCGCACTGCCGCCATGGTGGTGCCATTTCCCACATGAATATGCCGCCCTGAATCTATATCATCCCCCGCCTCTATCCCACAC
>JAJPYW010000170.1 GCA_021204715.1 Prevotellaceae bacterium | reverse complement strand
CTGCGGCCTTGTATCATGCCTTGGTTGACCAACTTCTTGAAGGGTTCTTCCACGGAGGACACGCCCAAGTCGTGCAGGAACTTGTTCCAGAAGCGGGAGTATATCAAATGGCCGGTGGCGTGTTCGGTACCGCCTACATAGAGGTCTACGCTTTCCCAATAGGCATCGACTTCGGGCGCTACCAAGGCGGAGTGGTTGCGCGGGTCCATGTAGCGCAGGTAGTAGGCGCTGGAACCGGCGAAGCCGGGCATGGTGTTCAGCTCCAAGGGGAATACCGTTACGTTGTCTATCTTCTCGTTCTCCACCACCTTGTTGTCGACGGTGTCCCAAGCCCACTTCAAGGCGTGCCCCAAGGGAGGCTGTCCGGTCTCTGTGGGCAGGAACTTGGCTACGTCGGGCAGTTCCAACGGCAGGCAGGATTCGGGTATCAGGTAAGGCAGGTCTCCTTTGTAGTAGACCGGGAAGGGTTCGCCCCAATAACGCTGGCGCGAGAAGATGGCGTCGCGCAGGCGGAAGTTCACCTTTATGCGTCCCAATCCGTGGGTTTTTACATATTCTTTGGTGGCGGCGATGGCCTCTTTCACGGTGAGTCCGTTCAAGTTCAAGGAAGAATAAGTATTGGGCTTGACGGGTGAGTTGCACACGATGCCCTCTTTGGCGTCGAAGCTCTCTTGGCTTACATCGCATCCCTCTATCAACGGTACGATGGGCAGGTTGAAATGTTTGGCGAAGGCATAGTCGCGGCTGTCGTGCGCGGGCACGGCCATGATGGCGCCGGTGCCGTAGCCGGCCAATACGTAGTCGCTGATCCATATAGGCACGGCTTCGCCCGTGAAGGGGTTGATGGCGTAGCTTCCCGAAAAGACGCCCGAGACGCGGCGGTCGCTGATGCGTTCCCGCTCGGTGCGCTTCTTGGTGCGTTCCAAATAGGCGTCTACTTCGGCTTGTTGCGCAGGGGTGGTTACTTGGGCCACCAATTCGCTTTCGGGTGCCAATACCATGAAGGTGACGCCGAAGATGGTGTCGGCGCGGGTGGTGAAGATGGTGAACTCCACTTCGCTGTCCTTCACTTTGAAGCGCATCTCGGTACCTTCGCTGCGGCCTATCCAGTTGCGCTGTGTCTCTTTCAGGGAGTCGGTCCAGTCGATGGTGTCCAAGCCGTCCAACAGGCGTTGCGCGTAGGCCGACACGCGCAGGCACCATTGGCGCATCTTCTTCTGCACCACCGGGTAGCCGCCGCGCTGGCTTACGCCGTCCACCACTTCGTCGTTGGCCAATACCGTGCCCAATTGTGGACACCAGTTCACCATGGTCTCGCCCAAATAGGCGATGCGGTAGTTCATCAAGAGCCGCTGCCGCTCTTCCTCGCTCTTGGCGTTCCACTCGGCGGCGGTGAAGGAGCGCTCTTCGCCGCAGGCCACGTCCAATCCGTCGGTTCCCGTGGTGGAGAAGGCTTCTACGAGCTCCTCAATGGGGCGGGCGGTGTCGCGGCGGTTGCAATAGTAGCTGTTAAACATCTTTTGGAAGGCCCACTGCGTCCATTGGTAGTACTCGGGCTCGCAGGTGCTGAGCTTGCGGCTCCAGTCGAACGAGAAGCCTATCTTGTCCAACTGCTCACAGTAGCGCTTTATGTTGTGCTCGGTGGTGATGGCCGGGTGTTGCCCCGTTTGTATGGCATATTGTTCGGCGGGCAGTCCGTAGGCGTCGAAGCCCATAGGGTTCAACACGTTGAAGCCTTGCAGCCGTTTGTAGCGGGCGTAGATGTCGGAAGCGATGTAGCCCAACGGATGGCCTACGTGCAACCCCGCGCCGCTGGGATAGGGGAACATGTTCAATACATAGTATTTGGGCTTGGTCACGTCTTCCGTGACGCGGTATATGCCGCTCCCGTTCCACCGCTCGTGCCACTTTTTTTCAATCTCCCTGAAATTATACTCCATACAGTTCCTTCTTTATAGATGGTTGAGAATAAGATTGGTTCCGGCCGTTCCCGGCTTTCCGGGCGCAAAGTTACGTGTTTATTTTCAGATTCGTAACGATGTAATCTAAGAAATAAATAGCGTATCTTTGCAACCTGTTTATCCAAGGAACCGGCGAGATGGGAAAAGGAAATCATATATGGCATGTGGTCGCCGTGGCGGTGACGGCGGTGTGGGGTATTACTTATATCTCTACCAAGGTGCTTATCACAAACGGGCTGATGCCGCAGGAGATCTTCTTCCTGCGTTTTCTCATCGCCTACACCGGTATGTGGGCTTTTTCACGCTCCCGCTTGTGGGCCGACAACTATAAGGACGAGCTTTGGCTTTTATTAGGCGGCGTTACCGGCGGCTCTTTCTATTTCTTGGCCGAGAACACCGCCTTGGGCATCACGCTTGCCACGAATGTGGCGTTCATCATCTGCACGGTGCCGCTGATTACCGCCATCCTTTCCTTGGCCTTTTATAAACAGGAACATGCCACAAGGGGCTTGACAGGCGGCTCGTTATTGGCTTTATTAGGGGTGGCCTTGGTGGTTTACAACGGTAACTTCGTGTTGAAAATCTCTCCTTTAGGCGATTTTCTCACGCTGCTGGCCGCCTTTTCATGGGCTTTCTACAGCTTGATTATGCGGCGGCTCTTCGCCCGTTACACCACGGCGTTCATCACCCGCAAGATTTTCTTCTACGGCTTGATCACCATCCTGCCCGCTTTCCTTTGGCATCCTTGGCAGTTCCCTTTGGGCGGCTTGCTGCGTCCCGTCGTCTTCCTCAACATCTTTTTCTTGGGCGTCTTGGCCTCGCTTGTCTGCTATGTGGTGTGGAATGTGGTGTTGAAGCGGTTGGGCACCGTGCAGGCTTCCAACTACATCTACCTGAATCCCATCTTCACGCTCGTGGGTTCCATGCTGATGATTGGCGAACGCCCCACACCGGTGGCCTTGCTTGGCGCGGCGTTCATTCTGTGCGGCGTCTATATAGCCGAGAAGAAGGGGTAGCGGTGGTTTCATATAGGTAAATGACAGTAAAATATATAAATATATAAGAAGTTATGAGAACAATAAAGAATTTGACTATGCTTTTGGCTGTCGCGGCAACCGCTTTGGTTGTCGACATGGCCTTCGTCTCTTGTAAAGGGAATGATGACGCCGCCGCTACGCGGCAGGCGGTCATCGAGAACATCATGACACGCACCAGCATCCGGGCTTATACCGACCGGCCTGTAGAGAAAGAGAAAGTGGAGCAGCTGCTCAAGGCGGCTATGGCGGCTCCTTCGGCCGGCAACAAACAGCCGTGGCGCTTTGTTGTCATCGAGGAGAAGGCGTTGTTGGGTGCCGTCTCCACAGAGATACACACCGCCTCCATGGTAGAGAAGGCGCCGCTTGCCATCGTGGTGTGCGGCGACATGAACGAGACTTTTCCCGACGAAGGGTTGGATTATTGGGTGGAAGACGCTTCCGCAGCCACCGAGAACTTGTTGTTGGCCGCACACGCCATGGGCTTGGGTGCCGTGTGGTGTGGCATCTATCCGCTTTCCGACCGGGTTGATTTCTTGAAGCGGTTGTTGAAACTGCCCTCTGACATCGTGCCGTTAGGCATTGTACCGGTGGGTTATCCGGCCGAAGACCCCGCACCCAAAGACAAGTGGAAACCGGAGAACATCCATTACAATACGTGGGACGGCACCTATACGCCCGCCACGGAAGCGGCCGCGCCCAAAACCAAGGAGTGGCGGCAGATAAACCCGCAGGAATTGCGCGAGAACCCCTTCAACCTCTTCCACGACGCCATGGCCCTGTCTGTGGGGACGAAAGACAAGATGAACGCCATGACCATCGGTTGGGGCGGCTTGGGCGTGTTGTGGGGCAAGCCCGTGGTGACTGTCTATGTGGAGAAGAGCCGTTATACCCACTCCTTCATGGAGGAGAACGAATACTTTACCGTGACCGCGTTCACGCACGATTATGATAATGTGCTGCAATACTTGGGCACCGTATCCGGCCGTGACGAGGACAAGATGAAAGGTTCCGGCTTGACCGTCAACTTCTCTGAATTAGGCAATCCCTCCTTCGACGAGGGACGCTTGGTATTGGAGTGCAAGAAGCTCTACGGCGCCCCCTTCAATCCCGAAGGTTTCGGTGAATTGGCCAAGCAGGTGTACAGCAACCGCCAGCTGCACTCCGTCTACGTGGGCGAGATTGTGAACGCTTGGGTGAAGGAGTGACCGGGCGGCAACACTTCGGCCAACGGTTCCATGACGAACGCGCGTTCATGCATCAGCGGATGCGGTAGTTTCAGTTCCGGGGTGTCGACGGTGACGGGCGTGCCGTCATCGTTGTAGCATAGCAGCAGGTCGATGTCTATCGTGCGGTCTTGGTAAGTGTGCCCTTCTGATTTGGCGGTGCGTCCCATCTCCCGCTCGATGGCTTGGGTTAGCTTGAGTGCGGCCAAAGGCGGCAACGGCGTCTCTACCCGGCAAGCGGCGTTCAAAAAGCTGTTGGGGGAGTCGAATCCCCAAGGTACCGTGACATGAAAGGCGGACAGGGAGACTACGTTCCCTATCCGCTCTTCTATTTTTTGCACGGCTGCCTGCAAGTTCCGCGCCTTGTCGCCGAGGTTGCTGCCTAAACCTATGTAAAGCTGCATGGGAAAGGACGCGGGCGGCTATTTGTCTATGATAAGCATGGCGTCGCCATACGTGCCGAAGCGGTAGTTCTCTTTCAAGGCCACTTCGTAGGCTTTCATTACTTCTTCATATCCGCCGAAGGCGGCCACAATCATGAGCAGCGTGGAGAGGGGCATTTGGAAGTTGGCAACCATGGCGTTGGCCACCGAAAAGTCGTATGGCGGGAAGATGAACTTGTTGGTCCAGCCGTTGTATGCCTTCAAGTGCCCGTCCGTGCTGACGGTGCTTTCAATGGCCCGCATCACCGTGGTGCCCACGGCGCACACCTGCTTGTTCAAGTCTTTGGCGCGGTTCACCGTTTTCACGGCTTCGTCGCTCACGAACATCTGCTCGGAGTCGGTCTTGTGTTTGGTCAAGTCTTCCACATCGATTTCACGGAAATTGCCCAAGCCGGCATGGAGTGTGATGAAGGCGAAGTCGATGCCTTTGATTTCCATTCTTTTCATCAACTCGCGGCTGAAGTGCAGGCTGGCGGTGGGCGCGGTCACGGCACCTTCGTTGCGGGCGAAGATGGATTGGAAGCGTTCCGCGTCTTCGGGCTCTACCGGACGGTTGACGATGCTGTGCGGCAGCGGTGTCTCTCCCAAGGCATAGAGCGCCTTTTTGAACTCATCGTGGGGGCCGTCGTAGAGGAAGCGCAGGGTACGTCCGCGCGAAGTGGTGTTGTCGATTACTTCGGCCACCATCGAGTCGTCTTCGCCGAAATAGAGCTTGTTGCCGATGCGTATCTTGCGGGCAGGGTCTACAAGGACGTCCCACAAGCGCAACTCCTCGTTGAGCTCGCGCAGCAGGAACACCTCGATGCGGGCGCCTGTCTTCTCCTTGTTGCCGTAGAGCCGGGCGGGGAATACTTTGGTGTCGTTGAAGATGAATACATCCCCGTCGTCAAAATAGTTCAAAATTTCCTTGAACATGCAATGGTCTATTTTGCCTGTCTTGCGGTGCAATACCATCAAGCGCGATTCATCGCGGTAACGGGTGGGGTGCAGGGCGATTCTCTCTTCGGGGAGCTTGAATTTAAATTGGGAGAGCTTCATAATCAGTGGGAAGTTACAGGTTGTATGTTAATGTTATTGTCGATGTTATTTTTGTCATTGTCTTTGACGTTGCCGTTGCCTTTGCCTTTGCCGTTGCGTTTGTCACCGGCTTTGTCAATGCCACTGTCGCCGCCGCCACTTTCTATTTCCTGTGCGGCGAGCCACGTCTTGAAAGAGAGCGGGTCGAGGCAATCTTCTATGGATACGTCTCCGGCGCGGACGCGCTGCAACGCCGTGAGATAGGCGCCGCTGTGAAGAGCTATGCCTATGTCGCGCGCCAAAGCGCGGATGTAGGTGCCCTTGCTGCAAGTTACCCGGATGGTGATTTCATCGGGCAGGTTGCAGGAGAGCAGCGCCAGCTCTTCAATGACCAAGGTCTTGGGTGCCAGCGCGACTTCTTTCCCTTTGCGGGCCAAGTCGTAGGCGCGTTTTCCGTTTACCATGCAGGCCGAGAAAGCGGGCGGTACCTGCTGTATCTCGCCTGTAAAATGCCGCAACGTCTCCTCCACCATTTCACGGGTGATGTGGGCGGTGGGATAGACGGCGTCTATCTCGTGTTCCAAGTCGAACGAGGGGGTGGTAGCGCCCAAACGCAGGGTGGCCACGTAGGTTTTCGTGCCGCGTTGCAGTTCCGCTATACGCTTGGTGGCCTTTCCGGTACAGAGCACCATTACTCCAGTGGCAAGCGGGTCGAGCGTGCCGGTGTGCCCCACTTTCAGCTTCTTGACGCCCATGCGGCGGCACAAGTGGTAACGCACGTGGTTTACCAACTTGAACGACGTCCAGCCTTGTGGCTTGTTGAAACAGAGTATCTCTCCCGCTTGAAAATCCATCGTTACATTATATTTTTGCGCGCCATGTTGTCGTTATGCTATTTCCAAGGTGTGTCCCGTGAGCAGCAAGACAAGGATGATACCGCCCACAAGGATGCGGTACCAACCGAAGGCTTTGAATCCGTATTTGGTGACAAAGCGGATGAAGAAGCGGATGGCCAACAACGCCACCACAAAGGCGATGACATTGCCCCAGAGCAACGCCGGCAAGTTGGCTTTCAACAAACCGGTGCCGCCGTCCACAAAGAGCTTCAGAAATTTGTAGGCAGTGGCGGCGAACATGGTGGGTACGGCCAAGAAGAAAGAGAACTCCGCCGCCCGCTTGCGCGTCAAGCGTTGGGCCATGCCGCCCACAATGGTGGCCATGGAGCGGGATACGCCCGGTATCATGGCGATGCACTGGAAAAGGCCGATGCGGAAAGCGCGCCTCTCGGTCAGCACGGTTTCTTCGCTGCCTTTGGAGAATATCTTGTCGCAAAAGAGCATGAACACACCGCCCAAGACGAGCATCACCGCCACCACCGGCACACTCTCCAAGAGTTCGTCTATCTTGTCGCCCAACAGGAAGCCTATGACGGCGGCCGGAATGAACGCCACAAGCAGTTTCCAGTAGAAGTCGAATGTATGAAGGAACCGGCGCAAGGCCGAGGCTCCCGCCGGGGCGGGCTTGTGGTTCAAGCGGAAGAAGCGTTTCCAATAGAGGCAGACCACCGAGAGGATGGCGCCGAACTGGATAATCACGATAAACGCCTTGACGAATTCCGTACTCTCCACGCCCAACAGGTTTTGGGTGATAATCATGTGTCCGGTGGAGGAGACGGGCAAGAACTCCGTCAATCCCTCCACAATGGCGATGATGATTGTTTGCCAAGCAGTCAAGTCTCCCATGCTCCGTTCAGTTTAAATGATTCAGTAACCTTATTTCCTGTCTTTGGGCTTGCGCAACACGGCATAAATCATGAACAAGAATCCCGCCAAGCAGACGAGCGGGGCCACGCGTATGCGTCTCGCGCTGAATATGTCAGGCTCGAACCGGTCCATGTTGGAACCAGGCCCCACCATCAACAGAAAACCGATGATGACTACCGCCATGCCGATGGCAAGGAGGATAAAATTGCGCTTGTCGAATGCGAACTTCTTTTTTTCCATGCTGTGAGCTGTCTTTAAAAGCGATGCTTGTTATATATAATAGAGAGTGCCCGCTTTCATCCTCAGGTATTTGTTGATGGAGAAGAGCGTGCACATCCATGTAATCAATACTCCGAAGAGCAGTACCGAGAGCGACACCAGCACCATGACGCCGGGCGTGACGACCTTGATGAGTTCCGGTTCGTAGGAAACCATCCACGAGGCCCCTGCCCAAAGCAACGCGTCGGCGATGAAGGCCGACAGCACGCCGATGCCGAAGTTGCGGCGCAGGAAAGGACGGCGTATGAAGCCCCAGCCGGCCCCTACCAATTTCATGGTGTGGATAAGGAAACGTTTGGCGTAGATGGTCAGGCGGATGTTGTTGTTTATCAAAGCAAAGGAGATGAAAGTGAGGATCACGGCGAGCCCTAATAACATCAAGCTGATGTTGCGGATGTTTTCGTTTACGGCGTCAATCAACTCCTTTTGGTAGAGAATCTCCTGTATATTGCTGTTCTTTTTGATTTGTTTCTCTATCTTGGCGATGCTGTCGGTATTGGCGTAGTCGGAGTAGAGCTTTATCTCAAGCGAGGCGCTGAAGGGATTGTACCCCAAGAATTCTTCCGGGTCGGTACCCATCGCTTCGGTCTGCTCTTTGAGGGCTTGTTGCTTGGAGATGTACTGCGATTGCTTCACGAAAGGCTTCCGGTCGAGCTGCTTCTGCATGTTCAGGATGTCGGCCTCCTTCATGTCGTCGCTGATAAGTATGGAGAAGCTGATGTTTTCCTTCACATAGACCGAGAGGTTGTGCGCGCCCAGCACCATGAAAACTACCATGCCCAAGAGCAGCAACACCATGGTGGTGGTGATGGTGGAAGTGACGAACTGCAGGCTGAAACGGGATGTGGACTTATTTCTGCTCATTTTTCTTTCTGAAAACGTAAATCATGGAGCTGCCGCGCTCTTTCCTTACCAACGTGCGGAACCAGGCCGATATGCCCGTGGCCACGCCCCGCAAGAAGCTGTTGGCATGGCGGCAATACTTCTCTGAGAGCATGGAGATATAAAAAGCGTCGAAAGGCATGGCATACCGTTCGGCCAATATGAAACCATGCTTGGCGCCGAACCGCTGGATGGTGGCCGGCGTGAAGTGCCACAAGTGGCGGGGCACGTCGTAGGCCGCCCAGTAAGCGCCGTATTTACGGGCGTCGTAAGAGGAGCAGTTGGGTACGGCCACGATGAGCACTCCTTTTTCAGAGAGTAGTTCCTTCAACTTTTCCCACACTTTGTCAAGCGGCTCCAAGTGTTCCAACGTGTGCCAAAGCGTGACAACGTCGAAGCTGCCCGGCGCAAACGTCCACAAAGCCTGAGCGGGCTTTACCTCCAAGCCGAAACGCGCTTTGGCGAAAGCCCGCGCGCCGTCGTTCTTCTCGGTGGCTTCCACTTGCCAGCCGCGGCGCCTCATGGTGTCGGCAAAGTAGCCTGTCCCCGTGCCTACGTCAAGCAAGGAGCCCCCTTTGCGGTGCGCCTCGCGGTCCACCAAGCGGGCTTTGCGCCCCAGCATATAGCCGCGCACCCAGTGGTAAAGGGTGTTCACCACGCCCTTGTGCGTGTCCGAGTGGGAGATATATTCCGGCGTGGCGTAGTACCGGTCGATTTGGTTCTCCGTGGGGAAACCTTGTGTGAAAAGGAACCGGCACTCCTTGCATTGGCTCAAATGGAACATTTCGCCCGAAGCACAATGGTCCACGCACGTCAAGGTACGTTCCAAATGCGTGCTGCCACAAAGCGGGCAGGATGTGATGGTGAGTCTATCCATTGCGTATTCCGACCGACAAGAAGGTGCCGCCTTGGGAGCGGGCCATACAATGCCTTAATTTGGTGCAAAATAACAAATAAAAAGTGATTTATGGGGCTTTCATTAAGGAGATTTAATATCTCGGCGGCTCATTCATTTCCCGTGACGGGCACCCCTTTCAACGTGGCCGGCCCCGCTTGGGTGATTTGCAGCTTGACCAACTGTCCGACGCGGCATGCTCCCCGGTCGAACACCACCACGCGGTTCTGCTCGGTCCGCCCGTAGAGCTGGTCGCGGCTGCGCTTGCTTGTACCTTCCACCAACACCTCGAATGTCTTGCCCACGCAGCGGGCGTTCGATTCGGCCGAGAGACGGTTCTGCAAGGCGATGATTTCATTCAAACGGGCTATCTTCACCGCTTCGGGAATGTCGTCGGGCAGGTGTTTGGAGGCGAAGGTGCCTGGACGTTCAGAGTATTTGAACATGAACGCCGAGTCGAAGCCGCACGCTTCCATCAGGGAGAGGGTGTCCCGGTGGTCCTCTTCTGTCTCGCTGTGGAACCCGCAGAAGATGTCGGTGGAAAGGCCGCAATCGGGAATGATGCGGCGGATGGCGGCCACCCGGTTCAAGTACCACTCACGGGTATATTTACGGTTCATCAACTTCAATATACGGTCGCTCCCGCTCTGTACAGGCAAGTGTATGTGCCGGCACACGTTGGGCATGTCGGCGATGACCTGCAGTGTCTCGTCGCTCATGTCCTTGGGATGGGAAGTGGTGAATCGCACGCGCATGCCCGGAGCCGCTTCGGCCACCATGCGCAGCAACGAGGGGAAGGTGACGGCCTTGCCGCCGGCCTGCGGCAAGTAGTAGGAGTTGACATTCTGCCCCAAGAGTGTCACCTCTTTATAGCCTTTGCTTGCCAAGTCGGCCACTTCGTTCAAGATGCTCTCCACATCGCGGCTGCGCTCGCGTCCGCGCGTGTAGGGCACGATACAATAGGTACAGAAGTTGTTGCAGCCGCGCATGATGGAGACAAAGCCCGACACGCGGCTCCCGCAGACGCGCGAGGGAATGATGTCGCGGTAGGTTTCCGTGGTGGAG
>JAJPYW010000050.1 GCA_021204715.1 Prevotellaceae bacterium | reverse complement strand
GTCATGGAGAACAAGCTCAACGACCCCGGCGAGGCCGTGACGCACTACCAAGTATCCTTCTGGTTGGCTATAGGCACCTGCCTCTTGCTCATCTTCTTGGGCATGTTGGCCGGACTTGCCCCCGCTTACCGGGCAATGGCCATCAAGCCCATAGACGCCATACGCGACGAGTAGCCCCCGGCTGCTGCCGCCAAGTAAAGCAAGGAAAACGCCGTGCGGTGCATACCGCAAGGAAAAATGGAAAGGAACAATAAAATAAACAACATAGAAAATGAAGACGAAAAAGTATCTGAAAACAGCCCTGTTGGTGGTGATAGCCGCCTTGTTTGTGTGGACATTCGTGTTCCTGTACCGCAAGTCGCGCCCCAAGGCGACCGAGTACGAGACGGTTGTCGCCCAAATGGTCGACTTGGAGAAGACGACAGTAGTCACCGGCAAGGTGGAACCCCGCGACGAAGTGCTCATCAAGCCGCAAATATCGGGCATCATATCCGAAGTGTTCAAGGAGGCGGGGCAGAACGTGCGCAAGGACGAAGTGATAGCCAAGGTGAAAGTCATCCCCGAATTGGGCACACTCAACTCGGCCGAGAGCCGCGTGCGCTTGGCCGAAATCAACGTCCGGCAAGCCCAAACCGACTTCGACCGCACCGAGAAACTCTACCAAGAGCAATTGGTCAGCGCCGAGGAGTATGAGAAAGAAGAGGTGAACTTCAAACAGCAGCAAGAAGAGTTGGTAGCCGCCCGCGACAACCTGCAGATAGTCAAAGAGGGCATCACCCAGAACAGCGCCTCTTTCAGCAGCACCTTCATCCGCTCCACCATCGACGGCCTTATCCTTGACGTGCCCATCAAGGTGGGTAATTCTGTCATCATGAGCAACACCTTCAACGACGGCACCACCATAGCCACCGTAGCCAACATGAACGACCTTATCTTCCGCGGCAACATCGACGAGACCGAGGTGGGGCTTATCCGCGAGGGCATGCCGGTGAAGCTCACCATCGGGGCTTTGCAGAACTTGACGTTCGACGCTACCTTGGAGTATATCTCTCCCAAAGGAGAGGAAGAGAACGGCGCCAACCAGTTTGAAGTAAAGGCGGCCATTGTGGTGCCCGACAGTGTGACCGTGCGCTCGGGCTACTCGGCCAACGCCGAGATTGTCTTGGAGCGGCAACCGCACACGCTCGCCGTGCCCGAGAGCTCGGTGGAATTCAGCGGCGACACGGCCTACGTCTATGTGCTCACGCGTGAAAAGCCCCAACAGTTCGAGCGCCGCGCCATTGAAGTGGGCATGAGCGACGGCATACACATCGCCGTGAAAGGCGGCTTGACGGAAGCCGAGCGCATCAGGGGCGCCGAGAAAACAAAGGAGTGAGCCACTTAACAAGGACATCTTAATGAAAAGGACATGAAACCGAAGTATCTATATGTAACGTCCCTGCTTGCATGCGCGGCTTTTGCCCCGGTGCAGGCCGAAGGGGGCTGGACCTTGCGCCAGTGCATCGACTACGCCATAGAGCACAACGTCACCATACTCCAGACCGCCAACACCGCCGGCCAGCAGGCCGTATCTGTGAACACGGCCAAGTGGGCGCGGCTTCCCAACTTGAACGGCAGCGGCTACCAAGACTGGAACTGGGGACGCACCCAGACCGCCATCAAGGACGAGGACAGCGGCGACTATTCCACCGTCTATGTGAATACCAGCAGCAACAACACCAGCATGACGTTAGCCACTACAGTACCTCTCTTCACGGGCTTCCAGATTCCCAACCAGTATGCCTTGGCCAAGTTGAACCTCAAAGCTGCCTTGGCCGACTTGGAGAAGGCCAAAGAAGATGTGGCCATTAACGTGGCCTCGGCCTACTTGCAGGTGCTCTTTGACGAGGAGTTGCACCAAGTGGCCTTGTCGCAGGTGGAAGTGAGCAAGCAACAATACGAGCGCGTCGCCCGTTTGGAGCAGTTGGGCAAGGCCTCGCCCTCGGAAGTGGCCGATGCCAAGGCGACCGTGGCGCAAGACGAACTCAACGTGGTGCAGACCATGAACGACTACAAGTTGGCCTTGCTCGATTTAAGCCAGCTCATTGAGTTGGAAACTCCCGAAGGTTTTGAATTGGAAGCCCCCGATGAAGGCCTGCAGCTGCAGCCGCTCACCCCACCCGATGAGATATACCAGTCGGCCATGGGCAGCAAGCCCTCCGTAATGGCCGCGCGCTACCGCTTGGAAGGGAGCCGGTACAACATCAAGGTGGCCCAAAGCGCATTCTATCCCCAGCTTAATTTCAGCGCCGGGTTGGGCACCAGTTACTACTCCACGCTGACGCGCAACTTCGGCCAGCAGCTGGGCGACAACTTCAGCAAGTACATCGGCCTTACCTTAAGCGTGCCCCTGTTCAACCGCTTTGCCACGCGCAACAGCGTGCGCACCGCCCGCCTGCAGCAACAGTACTATGAGTTGGAATTAGACAACGTGCGCAAGACGCTCTACAAGGAGATACAGCAGGCGTGGTATAACGCCGTGGCCGCCGAGAGCAAGTACCGGAGCAGCACCGCCGCTACCCGGGCCGGCGGCGAGTCCTTCCGCCTGATGAGCGAGAAGTATGAGAACGGCAAGGCCAACGCCGTGGAGTTCAACGAGTCCAAGCAAAACCTGCTGAAAGCCAAGAGCGACGAGCTTCAAGCCAAGTACGAATACCTGTTCCGCACAAAAATACTCGATTTCTATAAGGGGATACCTATAGAGTAGGGGATGCATGTCGAAATCCGGATATTTTCAAAAAAGACCACCGAAGTTCACAACGGGAGACTTGGTCGGCCTACGGGCCTCCGAAGTGCGTCATTTTTGATTTTATCCATTACTGTCCGCTAAACATTTATAGAAGAAGAAGAGAAAAGGGCTGACATTCTTTGCAGGATTCAGCCCTTTTAGGTTACTTTGCTTTTCCACAACCAAAAGTACCATGCACAAAAGTACACATTTCTTCGGACAGCCGGTATATGGAGACACTTTGACGACTATTTCCACCATGGAGGTTTACCCGTAGGGGCGGAATTGTCGTCAAAGCGAGATTACCTGTCAAGTGTATAGCAGAAAATATACTTGGGCGACATCGCCACCCGTCGCGCCGTTGCAAACACTTTCGCCTTGAAAGAGTTGTTCAAGAAAGTTGCCGAGAGCGTGAAACAGCCTGTGTCGTTTACGCGGTTGGCCAACATTGTCTCCTCTACGGGCGTAAAGGTTTCAAAGTCGACGGTGATAAGCTATATGGAGTATGCAAAGGACGCATGGTTGGTTACCGCCGTTCCCAATATCGCGGGTAAATTGGTAGAGAAAGAGACAAATCACAAATACTACTTTACCGACAACGGCATACTGAACCTTTTTTTGCTTAACCCCGAGACATCCCTTTTGGAGAACATGGTCGCCGACACGCTGCTGCGTAAATACGGCAGGACAGATGCCGTTTACTTTTATAACCGGCGTGGAAGTGGATTTCTACGTTCCCGAAGAAGAATAAGTGATTCCCGTTTGGAAATGGCTTTTATATTGAAACACCTGCATTAAACTCCACCGCCGTAAATTGTGAGGTTCCGCTTTGGCAGAATGGCCGTGTTTTTTCATCTAAGCGCGCTGCAGGAGGGATGAAAACATTAAAAGGGACGGAAGGATTGTATTTCGTATGTCCCGATGAATGTGTTTCGCGCGCCTTAAAGGTTGTGTTCCGTGCGTCCCGATGAATGTGTTTCGCGCGGTGAGTGGATCGTATTTTATGCGTCGAGTCGAATGTATTCTTTAAGGTGAGTCGAATGTAGTGAACAAAGTGTCATGATAACATTCGACTCAACCTGTCGAATACATTCGGCTCAACCTATCGAATACATTCGACAGTTTCAGCCGATTGTTGAAATTGGAAGAATGTAATGGGAAGGGGTTGGCTCTATGACAAAATGATTATAATCAGAAGAAAAAGCTTCCTTTTATCTAAAAACGCCTGCTTGGGCGCCTTGGGAAAGGGGAATATGGGAGGAGATAAAGTTGCTTTGGCGAGACAGGATAATGGGTAAAACCGTAAAAGTTGCTTTGGCGAGACAGGATAATGGGTAAAACCGTAGCTTGTGCTATTGGTGGCTGATAAAGAGAAGGCGGGGCCGGGGCCCCGCCTTGCTGTGTGAAATGTGATGATGTAACCCACCGGCTAATAGTGACAACCTACCACTAAAAAACCATGTTCCAAGTGTCTAATACCTATTGTGCTTAAATCAACCGATTATGGCTGGCTGCACTATGGATGAATGTCGGTCAGGTTACATCGATGTTGCGATTAGGTCCTTGCCCGTAGGAGATGAGGACATGGCTGTTTTTCCTCAATTATAAGCTGTTGAGCTGTATTCGAGGTTGATTTCTTTGAGGTAAGTTTCCAAATCATCCATGGTGGCAAAGCTCTTGAACCAATAGAATTTGTAATATGCTTGTGTGGCATTGCTATTGGAGTCCTTGATGTCAGCATACTTAATCTGGAAAGTGCCGAAGCTGCAAGCTGAAGGCAGGGTTTCCCACGAGCTTGTGGAGCCGTTTTGCAGGGTTCTGGCATTATCGCCAGTAAGTTCATAAATAAGCAGGTCAGTACCGTCCTTGCAGTAGTATTTCGTATTCCACTTGGTGTCACCGTTACTGAGGCCACCGGAGTACTTGGTACCTGAGGGATTATTATCATCATCGCCATCTACAAGGAGGTTGCCACTCGTGTCAATGGTGATGTGGGTCTGAGAATAGTTTTCTGCATCGTCACTCACGACGGTTAAACGGAAGCAGAGAATCGGGGCTTCCTTCAGATCGATGACAACGTGATTGTCTGATGAGGCTAATTTGAGGTCACCCCGGCCGCTTTCGTTGGTTGTAACGTAAACATAGTATTCTCCATTTTCATCCTCTAAGACTTCATAGCTGGCATCCTCCTGTCCGAGTGTCCAAGAGCTGCCTGCGGTAACTACTATATCGTTATAGGGTGCTATCTCATCCATATCTACATCAAGGTTACCATCGAAATCTTCACTATCTGTGCCGCTCCCTTTCTCGTTTTCGGTGCTGCTTTCAGTGCTGTTAAGAGCCTTGCCGCTGACGGTGGTCAGGTAGTTGCGCTGGATTGGAACATCGCTGACAGAGCGTTCGCCGACAGTTTCGCCGCTTTGGGTGGCTTCATAGCTTATTGAGATGCTTTGAGCATCACTATTATCCACGAGGATATAGTCTACGAGAATGGTCATGTTGCCATCGGCCTCTGCAGTATATGTCGGCATCTCTTCTGCGCTGTAGGTGACTACTTCGCTTGTATTAGATACTGATCCGTCCTTGGCGTTGAAGGTGGTGTAGCGTGTCAGGCCGTCGTATGTAATACTGATTGCATCGGGAGTATTGGTATCGTCCGCAATGGGGGCACACGATGTCGCCGTCACTCCAACGCCACTCCTTGAGGTATCTCCTGCACTCCGCGTCGTCCCTGAAATACCTTGTCAGGGAGTCGAGGCTGTTGAATCTGTCCAATCCGTACATGATGGTAACTATTTGTCTTATTGATCGCTAAGGTATGGATCATGTGTGGAAAAAGGAAAGAGTGGTGGCGCGATCTATAATACTTTAGCGAACGTTGTCTTTAGATATCGAATCCGAGCTTGATAACTCGGGAAAAAGGTTGTATATTATGGTTAGGGTAAAGTAGTATATCCTCACCATTATTTAAGCATATATTTGATTAAATCGGTTATATATTGTATTAAAGCACAAAAAAGTGAGCAAAATAACAATGATAGTGATACGGTTTTATAAACATTGAGTTTCATGAAGATTCAGTGCGTCAACAAGATGAACTGAAACAGTTTGTTTACGCATTGTTTACGCAGGAGCATAAAAGAAGCAGTTACGGGATGCGTAACTGCTTCTTTTTAAGAGTGGACCAGCCAGGGCTTGAACCTGGGACCTCCAGATTATGAGTCTGTTGCTCTAACCAACTGAGCTACAAGTCCGGTGGACGATTATCCGATGCAAAAGTAGTACATTCTCCTGGATTGTGCAAGGCAATAAGGTAAAATAGTTCGATAAGCATGCTTTTTTAGGCATGACTTGTACCTATATATATTACCCTATTACCCGGCCCAATCCTCGCGGTCAAGACTGCGGTAGCCGATGGCCTCGGCCAAATGACAGGGCTGGATAGTGTCGCTCTCCTCCAAATCGGCAATAGTGCGCGATACTTTCAAAATGCGGTCGTAGGCCCGGGCGGAGAGGTTTAAGCGGTGCATGGCATTGCGCAGCAAGGTGAGGCCTTCATGGTCGGGGGTAGCATGGGCGGCGAGCAAGCGACTGTTCATCTGGGCGTTGCAATGCACGGCCTGTTCATTGGCAAAACGTTCTTGCTGACGCCGGCGGGCCGACACGACATGCTCGCGGATGCGGCTGCTGGGCTCTCCGGGACGGACATCGGCCAGCTTCTCAAAAGGCACGGGGATGACCTCGATTTGCAGGTCGATGCGGTCGAGCAAGGGGCCGGAGATTCGGTTAAGGTATTTCTGCACCTGCCCGGGACTGCACACGCACGCTTTGGTAGGGTGGTTGTAGTAACCGCACGGACAAGGGTTCATGCTGGCAACGAGCATGAAAGAGGCAGGATAGGACACATTGCTCTTGACGCGGGAGATGGATATCCTGCGGTCTTCCAAAGGTTGACGGAGCACCTCGAGTACATTCCGGGAGAATTCAGGAAGCTCGTCGAGGAAGAGGACGCCGTTATGGGCCAAACTGATTTCACCCGGTTGTGGGAAAGAGCCGCCGCCGGTCATGGCAGTGGCCGAGATGGTGTGGTGGGGGTCGCGGAAGGGACGGCAAGTAATGAGCCCGTCGTCTTGCCCGAGCTTCCCGGCCACGGAGTGTATCTTGGTCGTTTCCAAGCTCTCGCTCAATGAGAGGGGTGGCAAGATGGAGGGCAACCGCTTGGCAAGCATGGACTTGCCACTGCCCGGAGCGCCCACCAACAGGATGTTGTGCCCGCCGGCGGCGGCTACCTCGAAGGCGCGTTTCACGTTCTCCTGGCCTTTTACATCGGCAAAGTCGAGCTCTGACTCTCCCTGCCGGCTATAAAACGTTTCGCGGGTGTTGACTATGGTGGGTTCCAACGCGCGCTTTTCGTTGAAGAATTCAACTACTTGGATCAAATTCTCCACGCCATAGACTGCAAGGTTGTTGACTACGGCTGCCTCGCGGGCGTTTTGCCGGGGAAGGATAAAGCCTTCGAAGCCTAACTCACGCGCCTTGATGGCGATGGGCAACGCCCCTTTGATGGGATGCAGGCTGCCGTCCAACCCCAACTCTCCCATAAGGAGGTAGCGCTGCAACTTGCCGGATGCAATCATGCCGTGGGCAGCCATCATGCCGATAGCCAAAGGAAGGTCGTAGGCAGATCCTTCTTTGCGGATGCCGGCCGGCGCCATGTTGATGACGATGTTGGCGGTGGGTATATGGCAACCTGTTACTTGCAGGGCCGAGAGAATGCGCTGGTGGCTCTCTTTCACGGCCGAATCGGGCAGTCCCACCAAGTAGAACATGCACCCACGGGAACTGTTCACCTCGATGGTGACAAGGATGGCGTCAATCCCTTGGAGCGCCGCCCCGAAAACTTTGACTAACACGTTTTTCTTTCATCAGGATGGATAATCGGGTTGTCTGTCGCTCGATGTTGTCTCATTTCTTTCTTTTTTGGTGTAAGGTGTTGGTTCTTGTATTGGATTTAACTCGTTTTTCAGGTTCATGCTTGATGGCTTCCAACTTCTCCTCAATGGCCGCTTTGTCAAGGTTCCTGCCCTCTATGCGGCTGCTTGGCGAGAGCAGCACATTGTATGGGAGAGTGGTGACGGACAGTTGCTTGACAATATCCGTTTCCCAACCGCCGAAGTCGCACACCTGCACCCAATCCAATGTATCGGCCGAGACGGCCTCTTTCCAAGCCTCAGTGTCGATGTCCAACGAAACACCCAACAGGGCGAAGCGCGGGTTGTGTGCCTCGCGCTTGTAAAGGTGGCGGTAAAGGGCGTTATAAGCCCGGCTTAGAGAGTCCCAAGAAGCCCAGAACTGGATGAGCAGGTATTGATCTTTGAAATCGGAGCGGGACAATGGTTCTCCATCCACACCGGGCAGACGGAAGTTGGCGAATATCTTACCCCTTGCGGCCTTGTCCATCGCGTCTACGCGCGCCGTCAACGCCTCTACGTAGGGACGGTCCTTCAACACGCCGGCCAAGGAGTTGACCAACTGCCTGATGCGGTTGAAGTCGGGGTTGCCGGTCTCTACAAACCAACGTTCCAGCAGGTAGACGCTGGCCAAGGAAGTGGGATGCCCGCCGATGAAAGCGGCGGCACGTTCCTCTTTTTCTTTCTGCGAAAGGGGGGCGTCGGCCTTCAAGCCGGCGTTGAAAGCGGTCAACGCCTCGTTGTCGGCGTTGCCGGCCACTTGCAGGCAGTGGAGTTCATCTATGGAGCCTTTGACACTTATTTGCTCTTCTTTGTCGAAAAACAGGGGATAGCGCGCACTGTCGCCAAAAAGCAACCAAGCGGCCGAAAGGGTATCTGCAGAAAGGGTGATGGAGAACTTGCCGCCTGCCACCGGAACGGTGTCAATGTGGTCGTAAAGGTTGTCGGCACCGTAGACATATAGCGTGTCGTCGCCCAATCCGGCAATCTCGCCGCTCAATACTGTTGTCTCCACGTGCTTGCCTCCGCCGCAGGAAACGCATAGGATAAGGAGGGGCAAGAGAGGGGCCAAACAACGGTTTCTTTTCATTCAGGTGCTTCTTGGTGATACTTGCAGATGCCGCTACAAGCATACTGCGCTGCGAATTTAGCGTTTTTCGGCGTGAATAAAAAGAAATGCCCGACATATTTCCATGCCGGGCATCTTTTTTCTTGTTTAACCGCCTTGGGGCGGATTGAATGAACCGTTTATTGGACGATTGCCAAGAAATCGCTATCGGTGAAATACTTGGAGAATTCCAAGTCGGTAGCTGCTTTCTGTGCCAAGGAAGCATCTTGGGCGACGGCGCTCTTCAGGTTGTCCATAACCATGGAGGAGTTGTTGGTGCGGGCACCTACAATGGCCTTCAGGTAAGCGGTGGTGGCGTCGGCTTTCTCCACGTTGTCAAGCGTGTCGTTGGCCTTGTTGTAATCTTTGGCTAAAATCTGTGCCAAAGCCGCGCTGTTGGTCTTCACATCGCCGAAAGCGTTGACGGCGCGGTCGTATTGACCTTGAGCGATGTAGAGATTGCCCAATGCTTCGTTTAACTCGTCGGTACCGGAAGCCTTGGCAAGGTAAGTCTCGGAGGCCTCTTTATCGCCCTTTGCCAGTTCAACCAAGCCCATGTTCAAGTTGGCCTCGGGAGAATCTTGGATGGCGAGCGACTTTTGCAGGTAGCTCTCGGCAGTGTCAAGGTCGCCGGCCTCGAATGCCAAACGGCCTACGTTGTTGAACGCGCGGTAATCATCGGGATAAAGCTCGGTGGCTTTCTTGTAAATCTCGGCTTGCTTTGCAGCGTCGTCGGTCAAGGTGGCGGCATAGAGCAACTCCTCGAGGTTCAACTGACTGGCATCGCTGTAGGCCAAAGCTGCGATTTCTTCATCGGACTTGCCTATTACATCGTAGTTCACGGTGAGACGGGAACGGCGCAGCTGCGGGAGCACGTCGTCGGCCAATGTCTTGTAAACGGAAGAGATGTTCTTGATTTCCTGCTCTCTTTGTTCAGGATCGGAATACATGGAGAGCACGCGGAGAATCAACTCCTTGTCTTGGATGTCGGACTGGCTTACCAAATCCTGGAAGCCTTCCCAGTCTTGTGCGGTGTACTCGGTGTCGACAGTAGCCTCGACATCGGCCTTCTTCAAGTTCTTGTTGACCAACTTGGCGGTGTTGTCCTGACGGTTCTCGGCCAAACCGGTGTTCAGCTTCACGCCACCATCGGGAGAGGCGTAGGCGGAAACGACGATGTTGGTGATTTCCTTGTTCTCGGTGTCGGCGATTTCCTTGACTTGGTCGTTGAACTCGGAAGCGGTCTTCATCTCGCTGGAACGGATGTTGGCCTGCTGAATCAAGAACATGATGTTGGCATCGTACTTCTCCTTGATGATGCGCTCGAAAGCGTCGTCACCATTGGCGGTATGGGCCGTGCCTATTGTCTGGCCTATCAACTCGGAAGTGGCAATGACACCGTCGGCCACCTTTACGGAAGGAATGGCTACTTCTTTCTTGCCTACAGTGGCCTTGAATTCCAAATAGAGTTCGCTTTTGGCCATCTCGGGGACATAGTCGTAAGAGGTCTTCAGCGTGCAGGTTCCACCTAATTTGTAAGAGATGGTCTCGGCGTTGCCTTGCACTTTCTCGCCTTGATACTGAACAGACTCGCCACGGGCTTCACCGCCGTCCCACTTCAACACGGGGGTAACCTCCACAACGGCGTTCTTCTTGAAGAACTTCTCGGGGAAAGTACCGCTGATTGTAGCGGGAACTTTGCCGGCAACAGCTTCAAGTACTTGAGGAGTCACAGTGAAATAGTCCGAAGACAATTCCATCTTGC
>JAJPYW010000237.1 GCA_021204715.1 Prevotellaceae bacterium | reverse complement strand
CTTAATATTTTAATGTCATGAACCAGTATTTGAATTTTTCTTTGGAAGGTAAAGTAGCCCTTGTAACAGGCGCTTCTTACGGTATCGGTTTCGCCATTGCCTCCGCGTTTGCAGAATGTGGCGCGAAGATTTGCTTCAACGACATCAACCAAGACTTGGTAAACAGAGGTCTGGCCGCTTACAAGGAGAATGGCATCGACGTTCACGGTTATGTATGCGACGTAACCAACGAGACCGCCGTTCAAGCCATGGTAGCCCAGATTGAGAAAGAGGTAGGCGTCATCGATATCTTGGTAAACAACGCCGGTATCATCCGCCGTATCCCCATGATCGAAATGGCAGCCGCCGATTTCCGCAAGGTCATCGATATCGACCTGAACGCCCCGTTCATCGTTTCCAAGGCCGTCCTGCCCTCCATGATAAAGAAAGGCCACGGCAAGATCATCAACATGTGCTCCATGATGTCCGAGTTGGGACGTGAGACCGTATCGGCCTACGCCGCAGCCAAGGGCGGCTTGAAGATGTTGACGCGCAACATCTGCTCCGAGTACGGCGCATGCAACATCCAGTGCAACGCCATAGGCCCGGGCTACATCGCCACCCCGCAGACCGCTCCACTCCGTGAGCGTCAGGCCGACGGCAGCCGCCATCCGTTTGACACGTTCATCTGCGCAAGAACCCCGGCCGGCCGCTGGCTCGACCCGAAGGAACTCACCGGTCCCGCCGTATTCCTCGCATCCGATGCCTCCAATGCCGTAAACGGCCACGTAATCTACGTAGACGGCGGTATCTTGGCTTACATCGGCAAGCAGCCCAGCTAACCCTAAAGCACATTCTTTGTGAAGAAACTTGTCTTACTTTGCGCGACGGCACTCTGTTGCTTCTCGTGCAGCGACAGTGGAACAATTACCGTGTCGGTGGCCAACCCTTTGGCCACCGACCGTGCTAATGAGCTGGTTGAAATCCCCATGGAACAGGTAGCCGCCCGCCTCAACTTGGCCGACACCGCCCAAGTGGTGGTGATCGATGCCCGCGGGCAACAAATCCCCTACCAAATCACCCATGAGGGAGCGCTCCTGTTCCCCGTCACGGTAGCGGCCGAAAGCACTTCGCGCTACACCGTGCAGACGGGTGTGCCCGAACCTTTCGACGTGAAGGCCTGCGGCCGTCAATACCCCGAGCGCTTGGACGACATGGCTTGGGAGAACGACCTTGTGGGCTTCCGTGCCTACGGTCCCGCTTTGCAGGCCACCGGCGAGCGCGGCTACGGATACGACCTCTTCACCAAGCGCGGCACCACCGCCCCGGTATTGGAAGAGCTGTATGCCACGGAGCTTAACCCCGAGATGTGGAAGCAGGAAAAAGACCTGCGCCGGCGCAACCCCGAAGCGGCCGACGCCTTTGTCAATACCTTCTCTTACCACGTAGACCACGGCTTCGGCATGGACTGCTACGCCGTAGGCTCCACGTTGGGAGCCGGTGTAGCCGCCTTGATGGTGAACGACACCATACTCTATCCTTGGTGCTACAGCGATTACGAGATATTGGACAACGGCCCGTTGCGCTTCACCGTAAAGCTCACGTTCAGCCCCACCACCGTGCAGGCCGACAGCAGTGTGGTAGAGACGCGCGTCATCTCCTTGGATGCCGGTTCCCACTTGAACCGCACCGCCGTCTCTTTCCAAGGCCTTTCCCACCCGTTGCCCGTCGCGGCCGGCATCGTACTCCATGAGCCCGACGGAGCGGTTGTGGCCGATGCCGCCAACGGTTACCTCACCTACGTGGACCCCACGCAAGGCCCCGACAATGGTAAGATCTTCTTGGGCATCGCCGTTCCCGGTGAAGTAAACCAAGCCAAGACCGTGCTCTTTTCCGATGAAGAGAAGCCCCTGCGCAGCGGAGCCGATGGCCACGTGTTGGCCATCAGCGAGTACACCCCCGGAAGCGAATACGTCTACTACTGGGGATTCGCTTGGAGCCGTGCCGACATCGAGACGCCCGATGCTTGGAACCAGTATATGGCCTCTTTCGCCGAGTGCGTGCGCCATCCGTTGGTAGTGACGGTCAAGTAGGCGCGTTTTTTTGTTCTATATACTGAATCTCTGCAGAGATTCCCTTCATCCACTTTCCTTTTCCAGCCGCGGCAATCTTTCAAACCGGCCGTTCAGCTGAATATCACCGTCTTGTTCTTGAACACAAGAATCTTGCGGTCAATGTGCTTCTTCACCGCGCGCGACAGCACAATCTTCTCCAAGTCCTTGCCTTTGCCTATCAAGTCCTGCACGGTGTCCTTGTGTGTGATGCGCACCACATCCTGCTCAATGATGGGCCCGGCGTCCAAATCCTGCGTCACGTAGTGGCTGGTGGCGCCTATAATCTTCACGCCCCGCTCGTAGGCCGCATGGTAAGGCTTGGCCCCCATGAAAGCGGGCAGGAAAGAGTGGTGAATGTTGATGATGTGGTTGGGATAGGCCGCGATCATCTCTTCCGATATAATCTGCATGTAGCGTGCCAGCACGATGAAGCTCACCCGCTCGCGTGCCAACAGCTCCATTTCGGCCTTCTCCTGCTCCCGCTTGTTCTCCTTGGTAATTTCAAATACATGGAAAGGGATGCCGAAGCGTCCTGCCACCTCCTGCAAGTCGGGGTGGTTGCTGATGATAAGCGGAATCTCCACGTCCCACTCCCCCGCATTGTAGCGTGCCAAGATGTCGTAAAGGCAATGTGACATGCGCGACACGAAGATGGCCATGCGCGGTTTCACGTCCGAGAAATAGAGGCGGAACTTCATGTCATAGCGCTTGGCAAAGAGCGTGCCGAAGTAGTCTTGAATCTTGTCGCGCGGTATCAAGAAATCCTCCAACGCCCACTCTATGCGCATGAAGAAAATGTTGTCCACGTGGTCCACATATTGGTCTAAGTAGACGATGTTCCCCTTGTTCACCGTAATGAAGTTTGTCACTTGCGCCAATATCCCCGGGCAGTCGGGGCAATATATCAATAACTTCGCCGTTGTATTCATTTGCAGTTCAAGTATGATTAATTATCAGTGCGCAAAATTACAGAATTTTTCCGACAATGCTTCACGTCGGCATTGATTTACGCTTCCCTTCGGGGACATGAAGAAGGCAGTTTCCTTTCTTGATCCTTCTGCCGAAGCGTTTTCAACGGGAGCGTTATGGAAGCGTTTCGCCCGCGCGCTCATTCGTTGAAATACCTTTCTTGTATCCCGTCGAAGATGGCGAAGAGCTCCCGCACGGTTTCGGCGCGCAGCATGGCGATGCGTGTCTCCCGGAAGTGGGGGATGCCTTTGAACAGCGGGGTGGCGGCCAAGTGGCGGCGCGCGTGCAGTATGCCGCGCCGTTCATCGAGCAGCCGCACGCTGTCCCTCACTTGCCGGCGCAACACGTCCATGCACCAAGCGGGTGTGGGAGCGGGCAGGGCTTCGCCCGTTTGCAGGTAGTGCTTCACTTCCTTGAATATCCATGGATGGCCGAAGGTGGCGCGGCCTATCATCACGGCGTCCACGCCATACCGTTCAAAACACTCCCCGGCACGCTCGGGCGTGGTGATGTCGCCGTTGCCTATTATGGGGATGTGCATCCTCGGGTTACGTTTCACCTCGCCTATCAAGGTCCAGTCGGCCTCGCCGTTGTACATCTGCGCGCGGGTGCGCCCGTGTATGGTGAGCGCCGAGATGCCGCAGTCCTGCAGCCGCTCGGCCAGCTCCACGATAATTTTGTGGTCCGCATCCCAGCCCAAGCGGGTTTTCACGGTCACGGGAAGCTGCACCGCCTCCACCACCGCCCGGGTAATATCGAGCATCAGCGGCACGTTTTGCAGCATGCCCGCGCCGGCGCCCTTGCCGGCCACACGCTTCACGGGGCAACCGAAGTTCAGGTCTATGATGTCGGGTGCGGCTTGCGCCACGATGTGGGCCGCCTCCACCATGGTGGCCACGTCTTTCCCATAGATTTGGATAGCCACCGGCCGCTCTTCGGGGCTGATGTGCAGCTTCAGCACGGTCTTTCCCACCGAGCGCACGAGCGCGTCGGCCGAGACGAACTCGGTGTACACCATGTCGGCGCCGAACCCCTTGCACAGCAAGCGGAAAGCCGGGTCGGTTACATCCTCCATGGGAGCCAACAACACGGGGCGTTCTCCAAGGTCTATCGAGCCAATCTTCATATTGTCGTCAAATACCATGCAAAAATAGATAAAAATGGCTATCTTTGCAAAACCGGCAGCGCTGTATAAGCAATATATTAGCCGCTACACCGCTATAAATGAATAATTCAGATACATTGGAAATCATGGCGCCGGTAGGCTCGCGCGAATCCTTGGCCGCGGCCATACAGGCAGAAGCCGACTCC
Source organism: Prevotellaceae bacterium (assembly GCA_021204715.1). GTDB lineage: Bacteria > Bacteroidota > Bacteroidia > Bacteroidales > Bacteroidaceae > Bacteroides. Next base: position 6,243 of record JAJPYW010000237.1, on the reverse strand, counting down.
GTCTACTTCGGGGTGGGCACGCTGAACATGCGCGCCCGCTCCGCCTCTCCCTTTACCGTGGACGACTTGCAGGAGATAGCCGCCACGTGCCGGGCGCGCGGCATGAAGAGCTACCTCACGCTGAACACCATTGTCTACGACAGCGACATGCCCTTGATGCGTTCCATTCTCGACGCGGCCAAGGCAGCCGGCATCTCGGCGGTGATAGCGTCCGACGTGGCGGTGATGAGCTACGCCCGGCAGACAGGCGTGGAAGTGCACTTGTCCACCCAGCTGAACATCTCCAACGTGGAGGCGTTGCGCTTCTATGCCCGCTTCGCCGACGTGGTGGTGCTGGCGCGCGAGCTCAACTTGGCGCAGGTGGCCGAAATACACCGCCACATCGTGGAAGAACCTATATGCGGCCCGGGCGGAAAGCCGGTGCGGGTGGAGATGTTCTGCCACGGCGCCCTCTGCATGGCTGTGTCGGGCAAGTGCTACCTTTCGCTGCACGAGATGAACTCCTCGGCCAACCGCGGCTCGTGCATGCAGCTGTGCCGGCGCGCCTACACCGTGCGCGACAAGGAGACGGGCGACGAGCTGGAGGTCGACAACCAGTACATCATGTCGCCCAAGGACTTGAAAACCATACACTTCTTGGACAAGATGGTGGCCTCGGGCGTCAGCGTCTTCAAGATAGAAGGGCGCGCCCGTGGCGCCGACTATGTGCGCACGGTGACATCTTGCTACAAGGAGGCCTTGCGCTCCCTTGCCGACGGCACATACAGCCCCGAAAAGGTGGCCGCATGGGACGAACGCTTGCAAAGCGTCTTCAACCGCGGCTTTTGGGACGGTTACTACTTAGGGCAGCGCTTGGGCGAATGGAACAAGCATTACGGCTCGGCGGCCACCAAGCGCAAAATCTACGTGGGCAAGGGCGTGCGCTACTTCTCCCACATCGGTGTGGCCGAGTTCTTGGTCGAGGCGGCCGAAATCAGCGTGGGCGACGAGTTGCTTGTCATAGGCCCCACCACCGGTGCCGAGTACATCACCTTGGAGGAGGCCCGTGTGGAGTTGGTGCCTGTAACAACGGTGCACAAAGGAGAACATTTCTCGATGAAATCGGTGAAAATACGCCCCAGCGACAAGCTCTACAAGTTGGTTTCCAACGAAGAGTTGCTCCAGTTCAAAGGCTTGGAGGCGCCGGCAGAAAACGAAGGAGACAGACAATGAAGTATATTTATGAATTGGAGATGAAGGTGCGCGACTACGAGTGCGACCTGCAAGGCATCGTCAACAATGCCAATTACCAGCACTACTTGGAGCACACGCGCCACGAGTTCCTACTCTCTACGGGCGCCAGCTTCGCCCGGCTGCACGAGGCGGGCGTGGACCCGGTGGTGGCGCGCATCAGCATGGCTTTCAAGACGCCCTTGAAGAGCGGCGACCGTTTCGTCAGCCGCTTGGCCTTGAAGAAAGAAGGCATCAAGTATGTGTTTTACCAAGACCTCTTCCGCAAGAGCGACGACAAGTTGGTGGTAAAATCGGTGGTCGAGACCGTGTGCGTGGCAGGCGGCCGTTTGACCGACAGCGACCTCTTCGACACCTTGTTTAAAGATTATCTCGCGCAGTGATGGAATACGACGAACGAACCTCAAGCGTCGCCTTGACGCTATGTCCCCGCATCAATCCCATCGCTGCCAAGCAGTTGGTGGAGCGGGTGGGCAGTGCCGCCGATGTGTTCCGCCTGCGCGCCGAGTTGCCCCGGTTGATACCCGATATAACCAAGCCCATGCTTGCGGCGCTCGACGCGCCCGACATCTTTCCCCGCGCGCTCGAAGAGTTGGCCTTTGCCGACAAGAACCACATCGCCTGCCTCACCTTGAACGACGCCGCCTACCCCGCCCGCATGCGCGAGTGCGACGACGCTCCCTTGGCCCTCTTCTACAAAGGCACCGCCGGGTTGAACCCCCGGCATGCGGTCGCCGTGGTGGGCACGCGCCGCGCTTCCGAGTACGGCAAGCAGTTCTGCGCCGACTTCCTGCGCGACCTCTCCACCTTGGTGCCCGACGTGCTTGTGGTGAGCGGCTTGGCCTACGGCATCGACATCCATGCCCACCGCGCGGCCATGGCCAACGGCTTGCCCACGGTGGCGGTGTTGGCCCACGGACTGGACCGCGTCTATCCTTACGTGCACCGCCGCACGGCCGTGGAGATGCTCTCCCGGGGCGGGCTCATCACCGAGTTTCACAGCGGCACCTCCCCCATGCCCCATCATTTCGTAAGCCGCAACCGCATCATCGCGGGCATGACCGACGCTACGGTGGTGGTGGAGTCGGCCGCCAAAGGCGGCTCGCTCATCACGGCCGAGCTTGCCGTGGGCTATCACCGCGACTGCTTCGCCGTGCCCGGCCGCGTCACCGACGGCGCCTCCCAAGGATGCAACCGGCTGATTCGCGACAACAAGGCGGCGCTTGTCCAAGATGCCGAAGACTTCGCCAAGGCCATGGGCTGGGTGTCACCCGAGGCGTCCACCAGCCGGAAAGCGGCGCCCCGCCTGCCATTCGTGGAGCTTTCAGAAGAAGAAGAGCGGGTGGTGCACATCCTTTCCCGCCACGACAGCCTGCAGATAAACGCCTTGGTGGTGGAGAGCGACATCCCCGTGAACCGCTTGAGCGCGCTGCTTTTCGAGTTGGAGATGAAAGGCATGGTCAAGGCCATGGCGGGCGGGGCGTACCGCTTGATAAAATAAAGCGCCCTGCACCCATCTAAGCATAAAAACTACTAAAAATAAAACCGATGAGAAAAATTACAATGTTATTGGCCGCCCTCTTTGCCCTTGCTTGGACGGCGCAGGCGCAAACCCGCACGAGGGAAACTTTCGACTTTGACTGGCAATTCCATTTGGGCGACGAGCCCCGAGCCATGGAAATGGATTTCACGCCGCAAGGCTGGGTATGGGAAGAGATACAATTGCCCCACGACTGGAGCATAAAACTGCCTTTCGACAGGCGTTTGAGCGGAAGCGACGGCTTCCTGCCCGGTGGCGTGGGCCTCTACAAAAAGGTCTTTACCGTGCCTAAATCATACAAAGGAAAGCAAGTCTCCATCGTTTTCGACGGCGTCTACCACAAAGCCACCGTTTATATCAACGGCAAGCAGATAGCTTTCCACCGTTATGGCTATACCAGCTTCTCCTGCGACCTGACGCCCTATTTGAACTACGGTGCCGGGAACCAACTCTTCGTGCGGGTAGACCGCAGCGAGAGCTCCCGTTGGTACACCGGTTCGGGCATCTACCGCCATGCATGGTTGGAAGTGACCGATGCCGTGCACGTGGCTTATTGCGGCACCTACGTAACCACTCCTTCTGTGTCCGAAACGTCGGCCGATATAAGCATCGCCACCACGGTAGCCAACAACAGCGCGTCGGCAAAAGAGATCACCGTCACGCAGACGTTGTTGGATGGCGACGGCCGTCCGGTGCTCGCTGGCAATCATAAAAAGATTCAAACCGGGCAAAAAATCACCCTCGCCGCAAACGACACGGCGAGCCTCGCCCAGTTGCTCGCCGTGGCCCGTCCCACGCTCTGGTCCATGGATTCCCCTTACCGCTATTTCATGCAAACCACGCTCAAAGCGGGCGGCAAGGTGGTGGATACCTATCTCACGCCTTTCGGCATCCGCTATTACGATTTCGATAAAGACGCCGGCTTCATCCTGAACGGGAAGCACGTCAAGTTGAAGGGCGTCGACCTGCACCAAGATGCCGGCGCATTGGGCGTGGCCGTCCCCGACCGCTCTGTGGAACGCCGCTTGCAGACACTTAAAGATTTCGGTTGCAACGCCATACGTTGCAGCCACAACCCCCCTTCGCCGCAATTCTTGGAGATGTGCGACACCTTGGGCTTTTTCGTCATCGACGAAGCCTTCGACAAGTGGAAATCGGGTTATTACGAGAAGTTCTTCGATGTGTCTTGGAAGAAAGACTTGGGCGACATGATTTACCGCGACCGCAACCACCCCTCCATTTTTCTGTGGAGCATAGGCAACGAAGTGACCGAAGCGTGGGACGCGGCCGTAGGCCCCGGGCGCGCGGCCATGTTGCGCGACTATGTGCATGCATTGGAGCCCACCCGCCCCGTCACCATGGCCTTGCAGCCGGGAGCCTGCGACGAGATAGCTTCAGAGGTCGATGTAGTGGGTTACAACTACATGGAAGCCCGCATCAAGCAAGACCGCGTCAAGCATCCCGAGCGCATATTCTATACTTCCGAAGCATTCCCCTATTATAGTTCGGCGCGCGCCGATGAAACCCGCGACTACCTGCCCGTAAACCCTTGGAACTTTGTGGCCGAAAACGATTACATGCTCGGTGAGTTTATATGGGCCGGCGTGGACTACATCGGCGAGAGCGTGGGCTGGCCAAGCAAAGGCTGGACGTGCTGCCCCTTCGACATCTGCATGTTCGAAAGGCCCGCCGCCGCCTACCAGCGGTCGGTATGGAACAACGCGCCCATGGTGAAATTGGCCGTCGTAGACCCTTCGTTGGACATGGCCCCCGGCAAAGACCACTGGCAGTATCCGCTCATGGCCGACCATTGGAACTTCCCCTATACCGACGCCCGCACATTGGAAGTGCGCTCCATGACCAACTGCGAAGAGGTGCAGCTCATCGTTAACGGCAAAGACTTCGGCCGGCGCAAGGCCGCCGATTATACCAACCACACAGTGGTCTGGTACCAGCCTTTTAGGAAAGGCAAAGTGTTGGCCATAGGCTACAACGGCGACAAGGAAGTGTGCCGCGACAGTTTGGTCACCAGCAAGCAGGCGCACCATTTGGTGTTGCAACCCGATGTGGAGACGCTCAAAGCCGACGGGCAAGACCTGTGCCACCTCGCCGTGAAGTTGTTTGACGAAGACGATGTGCCCGTGCAGACCGACAACCGCCGGCTCACGGTCACGGTAGAGGGCGAAGGCAAATTCCTCGGCATCGACAACGGCGACCTGCGCAGGGAAGGCTCGTTTGCCGGCAACAGCCTCGATACCTATTTCGGCAAAGCCCTTGTCATTGTACAGTCTACCCGCAAAGCGGGCGAGATACTTGTAAAGGTGGCTATGGAGGGTAGCGACGACGTGTATGAGGCGCGGATAGTTACGAAGTAGCATGACATTCCACGCTTTGAGCAACACGGGCAGGTACTCGTCCCTGTCGAGCAATCCCTGCCTCACGCCCCAAGCCATGCCATATACAAACAAGGCTGTGCCGGTAGTCTCTTTGCCGCCGTAGTTGGTCTCGTCGTGCAGGCTCACGTTCCAGAAGCCGTCGCTCCGCCCGCAACCTCGTGCTGGCCTATTACCGCAAGCCGGCCCGGGGCGAAATAGGCAAGTACCTGAACACGGCGCAAATCATGCTGCGGTTCGGCGCCGCCATACGCATCAGCAACAACCAGTTGGTGCGTGTACTTAAAGAATTGGGCTTTCAGCAGGAGCGTACCGACAACTGCCGCTTCTGGGTGATGGTGGAGCGCACTCCCGAAGAGATGGCCCAGACATTGCCCGAACCGATTGTAGAGACGCTGCCTTCCAAAGGATCCACGGAAGGCGATGCCGTCAGCAGCAAAGATGCAGACACGGCAATCGATGCCGGCTTTATGGCGGACATGTTCGCCCATCCCGGCACCGATGCGGCATCTACCGGCAATGCCGGCCTTGACACGGAGAGCGGCGCCGATCCGGTTTTAAGGTAAAATAAAATGACTCTTGAGAATTGCTTGAAGGAAGCCTGCCACGGATTATACCCATTTTATAAAACTTTTATGCGCGTGTATCAATTAATTATGGGGGTATATACCCCCGCCTATTTTTGAATACATTGCCGGAAAAGTTTGCAAAAACAGGTGTCACCCGTGGCAAAGCCACATTTTTAAGAGCGGAATATTTTAGCTATCAGCGTTTTACATGAAACCGATTCTGCCACGGATTTTATGGCAAGTGAATAAAAACCAATAAAAAACGATCATAAAAAATTACGGGAATCACCTCAATTAATCGTTCATTTTTTAGGTGCAAAAAAAACACCGAAAATGAAAACGCCCGCAAATCCGTGGCAGAAATCAGCCCGTAAAACACGTTTCTGAATATTTACAATCATCCATTCTTCAACCCTTAACGAATCGACCTATGCAAACAATCAACATGTCTGTTATACAAAAGAGCGCAGCACCTTCGATGCGAAAGAGCGCAGCACCTTCGATGCGAAAG
>JAJPYW010000041.1 GCA_021204715.1 Prevotellaceae bacterium | reverse complement strand
TAGATTACTTGACTCGAATGTTATCTGACATTTAGTTCAACACATTCCACTCAAACTATCGAATGTATTTCCCTCATCTTCATCATAACAATCCATTCATCGCAATAAATGCTTTTGTTCAAGATCACCATTCGAATGATAAGGATGTTATCATTCGAGAGATAACCACCTCATCATTCGAGAGATGACACCCTTATCATTCGAGAGATGACCACCTCATCATCGCAGAGATGACCACCTCATCATCGCAGAGATGACCACCTCATCATCGCAGAGATGACCACCTCATCTTCGCAGAGATGACCACCTCATCATCGCAGAGATGATCACCTCATCTTTACAGAGATGACCACCTCATCTTCACAGAGATGACACCCTCATCTTCACAGAGATGATGCCTTCATCATGGGGTTCGGCGGTTGCCAAGAATGGGTTGGTATCAAATATAATTACTATAATTTGCCGGATTAAGGTGGGGTGGGAATACAGTAAGGAGAGGGTGTGGTCGGGGGCTTATCGTTTCCTTTGTTTCATCGACTTGTAGACGGGGATGAAGACCAAGGCGGCGGAGATGAGCAGTGTCATGATGACGGGGCCGTCGATGCGTTCGGCGTTTGTAAGCACAATGTAGCACAGGGCGCACCACAGCAGGGTGATGCAGATGCTTTGGGGTTTGGAAAGGGGGCGCTTCATGGGGTTGTCCGTGGGGTTATGATAAGGGATAGGTGGTGTTGTTGTTGGCAAATAACCGCCTTTGCCGTTTATAATGACGGTTTTTGCCGTTTATGATGACTGTGTGTGCCGTTTATAATGACGGTGGTTGCCGTTATAGGTTGCCGGTGGCCACTGTCGGTGCATGGCAGTGGCCGCCGGGGTGTTTATGGCTTCACTTGGTCGAGTGCTTGCTTGATGTCGTCGAGTATGTCGTCGATGTTTTCCACGCCTACCGAGAAGCGGATGAGGTCGGGACGCACGCCGGCTGCGAGGAGTTGCTCGTCGGTGAGCTGGCGGTGGGTGTGGCTTGCGGGATGCAGCACGCAGGTGCGCACGTCGGCCACGTGGGTGACGATGGCGCCGAGTTTAAGGGAATCCATGAACTTGATGGCTACCTCGCGGCCGCCTTTCAGCCCGAAGGTGACTACGCCGCAGGAACCGCCCGGCATGTACTTCATGGCCAGCTCGTGGTACTTGTTGCCGGGCAGTCCGCTGTAGTTCACCCACGCTACTTTCTGGCAGCCATCGAGGAACTCGGCCACGGCTTGGGCGTTCTGGCAATGGCGCGGCACGCGCAGGTGCAGCGTCTCAAGGCCCAAGTTCAGCAGGAAGGCGTTTTGGGGAGATTGTATGCTGCCCAAGTCGCGCATCAGCTGCGCGGTGGCCTTGGTTATGTAGGCCATCGGGCCGAAGGCTTTGGTGTAAGTGAGCCCGTGGTAGGACTCGTCGGGCGTGCAAAGGCCGGGGAACTTGTCGGCATGGGCGTCCCAGTCGAAACGGCCGCTGTCCACAATGGCGCCGCCCACGCTCGTGGCGTGTCCGTCCATGTACTTGGTGGTGGAGTGCACCACGATGTCGGCGCCCCACTCGAAGGGACGGCAGTTGATGGGCGTGGGGAAGGTGTTGTCTACAATCAGGGGCACGCCGTGGCTGTGGGCTATGCGGGCGAACTTCTCGATGTCGAGCACTTCGAGCGTGGGGTTGGACACGGTCTCGCCGAAGAGGGCTTTGGTGTTGGGGCGGAAAGCGGCCGATATTTCTTCTTCAGTGGCGTCGGGGTCGATGAACGTTACGTCGATACCGAGTTTCTTCATGGTGACGCCGAACAGGTTGTATGTGCCTCCGTAGATGCACGAGGAGCTCACGAAGTGGTCGCCCGCTTGGCAGATGTTGAACACGGCATACATGTTGGCTGCCTGCCCGCTCGAGGTGAGCATGGCTGCCACGCCGCCTTCCAAGGCAGCTATCTTGGCGGCTACCACGTCGTTGGTGGGATTCTGCAGACGGGTGTAGAAGTAGCCGCTCTCTTCCAAGTCGAAAAGGCGCGCCATTTGCTCGCTTGTCTCGTATTTGAAGGTGGTGCTTTGGTAAATGGGAACCACCCGGGGCTCTCCTTTCTTGGGAGACCAACCGGCCTGTACACACAGGGTTTCGGGTTTGAATTGCTTGGCCATGTCGTTAATTTCGTTATTTATACGCTTTAATAGCATGCAAAAGTACGGAAATAAATGTACTTTTGTCCTCGATTACGGAATTATTATGATGCGTAGCTTTCTTTTCGTGTTTTTGATGCTTTTCACCGTCTCGCTCGCGGCCCAGCAGGAGTATGCCGAACCCAAGGCGGGCGAGGGCATCTCGTCGTTCTTGATACGCAACCACCGGCCGGGCAAGGCCTGTTACAACGCTTTTCTCGAGCTGAACGCCAAGCGGCTGCGCGGCAAGCAGGAGCTGCTCTTGGGCGTGAAATACTTGTTGCCGCCGCTTGGTGGAGAGGGTGCCTCCACTGCCGCCGATACCGACGCGGTGGCCGCTGCACCTGCGCGCCGGGTGGTCAACGAGCCGCTCTTCGGCAGTGCTTTGTCGCAGGTGAACGTTACGGGCAGCCGCTTGCGCGGCGCTTGCTTCTATGTGGTGAGCGGGCATGGCGGGCCCGATCCGGGTGCCATCGGCAAGGTGGACGGACATGAACTGCACGAGGACGAGTATGCCTACGACGTGATACTTCGCTTGGCACGCAACTTGATGCAGGAGGGGGCCGAGGTGCACATCATCATTCAGGATGCCAAAGACGGCATACGCGACGACCGCTACTTGAGCAACAGCAAGCGCGAGACGTGCATGGGATCGCCCATTCCCTTGAACCAAGTGGCGCGGCTGCAGCAACGTTGCGACAAGATAAATGCGCTCTATAGGAGCGAGCGTTCGCAATATAAATATGTGCGTGCTATCTTCCTGCACTTGGACAGCCGCAGCAAGCGCGAGCAGACCGATGTGTTCTTCTACCACGCGCCCGGCAGCACGCAAGGCAGGCGCTCGGCCACTGTGATGCGCAATACTTTCCGCGACAACTACAAGCGCCACCAGCCCAACCGCGGCTTTGAAGGGACGGTGAGCGGGCGCAACCTCTATGTGCTGCGCAACGCCGCGCCGGTATCGGTGTTTGTAGAATTAGGAAATATTCAGAATTCATTCGACCAACGTCGTTTCGTGTTGAATTCCAACCGCCAAGCCTTGGCCAAATGGCTTATGGAGGGCTTCATCGCCGACTATAACGGGGCTTCGTAACGGGGCTTGGGCGCGCGGTATGGAATATTTTCCTACTTTTGCCGCCGTTTGATGGCTATTAACTGAATCTGCAATATGTCCGTTCTTGGAAAACGTATCTTCCGCATGCTTTTATGCTGTTTGCCCGCTTTGGGGAAACGCCTTTTTTGCATGGCGTTGCCTGCGCTCTGTCCGCTGCTTTTGTGGGCGCAGGCGGGGCGGCAAGATACCATTACGGGCAAGGTGCACCAAATAGACAGCGTGACGGTGACGGCCCGGCGCGTGCCCCGCGCGGTGAGCGCCACCATGCCGTTGCAGACGCTTTCTTATGAACAGATTGACTTGCTCGGCATACAGGACATGGCCGACGCCGTGCGCCGCTTTGCCGGGGTGAACGTGAAAGACTATGGAGGCATAGGCGGGTTGAAGACGGTATCGATACGCAACATGGGCGCCGCACACACGGCGGTGAGTTATGACGGCGTGGTGGTGAGCAACTGCCAGGCAGGGCAGATAGACATAGGCCGCTTCTCGTTGGACAATGTGGAGATGCTCTCACTTGCCGTGGGGCAGACGGTAAACCCGCTGCAGGCGGCGCGGCTCTATACATCGGCCGGCGTGTTGAGCATCGAAACCGAGAAGCCACACTTTGATAACGGCAAAAGCGCGGCCGTGCGCGTCATGGTGCGGGGCGGCTCTTTCGGCTACATCACGCCTTCGGTGCGTTGGTGGCAGCGCTTGGGCGGCCGCACACGGCTCGCTGTGAGCGGCAACTACATGCGGGCCGACGGCAACTATCCCTTCACGTTGGTGAACGGAAAGTACACGACGCGCGAGCGGCGCGACAATTCACAAATCTATTCATGGCAGGCGGAGGCCTCGCTATACCATACATTCAAGCGGGGCGGCGACGTGGACGTGAAGGGCTACGGTTTCTACTCCAAGCGGGGGCTGCCGGGGGCGGTGACGCTCTACAATCCGCTCTCCGACGAGACGCTCTGGGACAAGAACTTCTTCTTGCAAGCACGTTACAAGAAGCAATTCGACCGCCGTTGGAGCCTCATGGCGCAAGGCAAATACAACTATGGCTGGAACCGTTATGAAGACCAAGGGGCGGAGTACACCGAGGGCAATTACCGCGAGCGGCACACCCAGCAAGAGTATTACCTGTCGGCGGCGGTAGCCTTCCGGCCAACGGCCGCTTGGAGTTTCTCATTGGCCGAGGACGGCGCGGTGAACACCTTGGACAACACGTTGCCGGCGTGTCCCTTTCCCACACGTTATTCTTCTTACACGGCACTGAGCGCCCGCTACCGCCGGCAATGGCTTTCGGCCGACGTGTCGGCCGTCTACACCGCCACTTCGGAACATGTGAAGACGGGCACGGCGCCCGACAACTTCCACCGCCTCGCTCCATCCGCCTCGTTGACGTTGCAGCCGTGGCAAGAAGAGCGGCTCTACTTGCGCTTGATGTACAAGAGCACGTTCCGCCTGCCCACCTTCAACGACCTCTATTATTACCGCTTGGGCAACCGCAGCTTGAACCCGGAAAAGGCGAGGGAATACAATGCCGGTCTCACTTGGGACAAGTCGGGCTGGCGTGTGGTAGACTACTTGACGCTCACCGTGGACGGTTACTATAACGACGTGACCGACAAGATAGTGGCTTTCCCTACTACCTACGCTTGGAAAATGGCCAACTACGGCACGGTGCACGCCGCCGGCGTGGATGCCACCGTAGCGGTGGCGGTGGTGCCTGTTACCCAATTGAAGCTGCTCCTTTCGGGAAGCTATGCGTGGCAGCGTGCCATCGACTTGACCGACAGCGAAGCGAAGAACTACAAAGACCAGCTGCCCTACACGCCGCGCCACAGCGGGAACGCCTCGCTTTTGGTGGAGACGCCGTGGGTAACGGCCGGCTATTCGGCCGTGGCCATGGGCAAACGTTACTATCTGTCGCAGAACATTCCTGAGAACGAGATAGCCGGTTATGTGGAGCACACGTTGAGCCTGTCGCGTCAGTTTACCTTCGATTGCTGCAAGCTGAAGCTGCAGGCCGAAGTGGTGAACTTGACCGACAAACAGTATGATGTGATAAAGTACTATCCCATGCCGGGACGCTCGTGGCGGCTCACGGGGACGGTGCAGTTTTAAAGAGACGATGAACATGGCCCTCCTTCCCGGCGGCGGAACCGCGTGCTTGGGGGCGGCCTTTTAATAACAGTATTCATTTAAAAAGAAAGTAACTATGAAAGTGAGAAGCTTAGGATTCGGCATGCTGTGCATGCTGGCGTTGTGTCTGCCGTTTACGGCTTGCAGCAGTGACGACGATCCCATTTCAGACAATTCCGGTACCGTTGACAACGGTGGCGGCGAGACCGGCGGCGGTGATTCAAGCACCGCGTCTGTAGCCAAGGTCTACATCTTGAACGAAGGCAGCCAAGGCAACAACAACGCCGGCATCGCCTTTTACGCGCCCAATGGCGACGCGGAGTTTGTAGGCGACATTTATTACAAGATGAACGGCGCCAAGCTCGGCGATGTGGGGCAGACGATGATAACCGACGGCGAGAGCGTCTACGTGGCTGTCTACGGCTCAAGTTACTTGGCACGGCTCGACGCCGACTGTGTGGAGCAGGCGCGCGTCTCCTTTGTAGACGACAGCGAGCTGAGTGCGGGCATACGCCACATCGCCATTGAAGACGGCGTGATCTACGCCTCTTTCTGGGGCGGCACGGTGGCCAAGATAGACGCTGCTACACTGCAGGTATTGGACAAGCTCACCGGCTTGGGCGACAACTTGGAAGGCGTGGCTATCATGGACGGACTGCTCTACGTGTGCAACAGCTGCACGCCCGACTGGACCGTGTACCACACCGAGCTGCTTGTCATCGACCTTGCCTCGTTCTCCTTGAAAGAGACCATCACAGTGGCGCAGAACCCATACTCGCAACTCGTGGCCACGGACGGCAAGGTGTTTGTCATCTCCAACGACTACTTCTCGGCCAGCGGCTATATATGGCAAGTGATAGACACGGCCGACGGCAACAAAGTGACGGAATTGGGCAACGCCACCTATATGACCGCCTACAACGGCACGCTCTACATGGTGGATTCCCAGACCGATTGGAGCACGTACACCACGGTGAACACCTTCTTTACTTACGATATAAAGACGGGCGTGACAAACAACGCATCCTTCCTGCAAGACGACCGGCTCTCTTCCCTTTCTATCTATATGATGGCCATCAATGAAGGAAACGGCGACATCTACATAGGCACCACCGACTTTACCAACAACGGCGACATCTACCGTTACAAGGCCGACGGCAGCTTTGTAGAGAAGTTCGATGCCGGCGGCATCAATCCCAATTCGGCTGTATTCTTCAATTGACGCGGATGAAACGCTATTTATTATATACAGCAGCCGTCATCCTGCTTCTGTCCGCCTGCAAGGGCGGCGGCGGGGTGACAACCACGAGCGTGGGACGCGGGCTGAACCTGCGCTACGCCGCCAACCTGACCTTGACCGCTTACGACGATTACACCGTGGCCACGCTGCGCAACCCGTGGGACACGCTGCGCGCGTTGCATACGTATATCTTGGTGCCTGCCGGCCGCCCTTTGCCCGCGCGCTTGCCCGAAGGCACGGTGCTGCGCACGCCGCTCACCCGCGCCGTGGTCTACTCTTCGGTGCATTGCAGCCTGCTCGATGAATTGGGCGTGGTACAGTCGGTGGCGGGTGTGTGCGACGCCAAGTACATCAAGCTGCCCGCTATTCAACAAGGCATCAAGAGCGGACGGGTGGTGGACTGCGGTACAGGCGTCACGCCCGACGTGGAGCGTGTCATCGACCTGCACCCCGACGCCATTCTGCTGTCGCCTTTCGAGAAGAGCGGCGGCTACGGACGGGTGGAGCAACTCGGCGTGCCCTTGGTGGAGTGTGCCGACTACATGGAGACTTCGCCCTTGGGACGCGCCGAATGGATGCGCTTCTACGGCTTGCTCTTCGGCGTGCCCGAGCGTGCCGACAGCCTCTTTGCCAAGGTAGACAGTGCCTACCATGCGCTTAAAGCCATGGCCAAGCAAGCTACCGCTTCCCCCACGCTGTTCAGCGAGTTGAAGAACGGCTCGGTGTGGTATGTACCCGGCGGACGCAGTGTACCGGGCAGGCTCTTCGCCGACGCCGCCGGGCGTTATGCTTTCGCGACAGACAAGCACAGCGGCTCCGTGCCTTTCTCCTTTGAGACGGTGTTCGACAAGGCCGGCGCGTGCGACATCTGGCTCATCAAGTACAACCGCGCCGCCGACATGACCTACGCCGACCTGCAAGCCGAATACAACGGCTACACCGCCTTCAACGCCTTCAAGCAGCGGCGGGTATATGGTTGCAACACGGACAGTTCGCCTTATTACGAAGAGACGCCGTTCCACCCCGACTATCTCCTGCAAGACCTTATTTATATATTGCATCCCGAAACGCAAGGGGCGGGGAAGCTGCGCTATTACAGTCCGCTGAAGGAACGGTGAGGTACAGCGGATGTGCCATTATTTATCGGGCTGCTCAAAGCATTTGCTTGGGCAGCCCGATAATGCATCTTGTTACGGCATCCGCATTACCTTGTTACGGCATCCGCATTATTTTGTAACAGCATCCGTCTTACAGCGAATGTGCCAAGTATTTCAACGTATAGTAATCATAGATTAAGTCAATCCTCGCGTCCACCAACTTCAACTCCGCCGACAGCTTCATGTTGGAGGCGTCGAGCATGTCGGTAATCAGCGCCAATCCGTTCTGGTAGCGGTTCTCGATGACACCGTAGTTCTCCGTGGCAAGCTGCACGCTCTTGCGCTGCGTCTCCAATTCGCTGAAAGCGGTTTGGAAGTTGGTATAAGCCGCCTGCACGCCCACGTTCACGCGCTCTTTGGCCAATTCATGTTCCTCCTGCGCCTTGCGCACGTCCTGCTTGGCCTTGCGTATGTCGTGCTTGTTGCGGAACAGGGAGGAGATGTTGTACTGTATGCCAAGGCCCACATACCAATAGTTGAAGTTCTTGTTGATAGCCGGTATGTCGATGGTGACCGGCCCCAACAAGTAATCCTCTGCAAAGAGATTCAAGTGGGGCAGGGAAGCGGCGCGCGCCATGCTCACCTGCTTTTGTGACATCTCCGTGGCGAGCGCCGTCTGCTTGAGCGTATAGTTGTTCTCGGCCGACTGTTGCTGCCAGTACAGCTCGTCGAGCGTCTCCACTTGGGTGTCGAGCGTGGTGGTGTCGGGGCGCACCAACACGCCGTCGGGCAAGCCCACGTCGGCACACAGCCGGTGGTTCAATATCTTGTAGCCGTCCTCTACCTTTATATATTGCAGCCTGAGCGTCTCAAGCAGCAGCTCGTAGCGCGTGATGTCGTTCTTCAACACCGTGCCTTGTCCGTAACGGTTCTGCATGTCCTGCAACACTTGCCGTGCCAAGTCTATGTTCTTTTCGAGCACTTGCAGCGTGTTGAGTGCCTTGTATATGTCCAAGTACTCACCCGTAATGAGGTAGCGCACTTCCTGCGCGTTGCGTTGCATGTCAAGTTCGGCCATTTGCTGTCCCATCTTGCCCAACTGGATGCCGCTCTTCACGGCACCGCCCGAGTAGATGACTTGGCTTACTTTCAGCGCGAAGTTGGCGCCGAATTCGGGGATGTAGATGTTCATCAAGTTGGAGAAGTCACGGTCGGTGATGATGCCCCGTCCGTTGTAGCTGAAGGCCAATTGCGAGGAGATGTCGGGAAGGCGGCCGGCTTTCGACGAGGCCAACGCTTCGTCGGCCGACGTCTTGGCGGCACTGTACACACGGATGCTCTTGTTGTTTCCGTCGGCCAACGTGTAGAGGTCGGCAAGGCTGTAGATTTGTTCCTGTGCGCGCAGGGTGCACGTGGCGCAGCCCGCCATCAGCAGCAGGATGGAAATGGTGTAGTTTATCTTCATGATGTCTGTTTTATGCTGTTTTCTTGTGGTTGCAACAACCGCGATACAATGATATAAGCCTGTTTCAGCTTGGGCAAGGGGTTGCGCAAGCGGTCGAAGTGCGAGCAAAGCACGAGCACCAAGACGCCCGCGCCGAACACCACCGCCCGGCCGTAGAGCGACCTTAATGCCGTGAGCACCGCTTGGGTAGCGACCATGCCGGCGGCGCCCGGAGCGCTCATGTCGGCCATGTAACCGATGTCGGCCAAATGTATGCCCACGCTCCCTGTCAAGGCGTGCTCGAAGAGGGCGATGCCAATGGCTTCGCCAAGTCCCGTGCGCACGAAGCCCAAGATGCAAAGCACTTGAAAGTAGTACTTGAAGTTGCAGTAAGCCTGCGCGTAGACCGTCAAGGCGATGAAGATGCCCACGTGTCCGAAGCCCAACACCATGAGCGGCGGCCACAGCTTGCCGATGTTGATGTCGGGCGAGAGCGTGTGCAGCATCAAGACATTATAGAGCACCACCGCCGCCAGCGATATAAACGTAAGCGTCTTCAAGTGCCAGTGCAGTTTCACGCGTGTGTAGTAGCAGAAGAGCGCCGATGCAAGCCCGCCCAAGAACTCGGGCCATTTCAGTTGCGAGGCCGTGAGTTGTCCGTAGCCCATAATCTCTGTGGTGAAGGTATTCTGCAGCACATTCTGCGTGCCAAGTAGGATGTCGAAGCAGAGGAACAACACCAACATGTTCCAAAGGTTGGGGCAACGGAACGCGCCCCATTCGATGAAAGGATGGCGTATGTGCAGCGTGCGCAGCAGGCATGCGCCGAGTGTCAGCAGCGAGATGCCTATAGCGCCGCGGATGCGCGCGTCGTGCACCCAGCCATACTGTTCCCCGTAGAGTGCCACGTAGATGGCCGAGAGGATGAAGAGGCTCCACAACACCATTCCCAATCCGTCTATGCCGTAGAGCGGCATCAAAGGCATGGGGCGGAAGTGGCGCATGGTGACGTTCACCACCACCACCACGGCAAGGCACAACCCCACTGCCAGCAGGTGCACGTGTTGCCAGTCGTAGTGGTAGATGAGCTGTATGGCCGCCCAGTCGAACACCTGCACGAAGCTCAACACCACGAAGAACACGAAGGAGAGAAAGACGGCGTAGTTGTAGGTGGGCGTCAGCTTGGGCAACAGGTTGGAGAAACACTCGAAGGTGCCGTACAGACGGAAGAAACCCCCGAGATAGCACAGCAACAACATCCACCCGTAAGCGTGCACGTGGGGGAATATGAGGTTGATGACAGCCAATGCAGCCGCCGCCACCGTGAGCGACGTGCGGTTGGTAAAGCGGAACTTCAAGCGGAAGGCGAGCGGGAAGTAGAAAGTAAGCCCGATGAGCACCGTCTGGCCGAAGAAATGGGTGTCGTTCAGCGTCAATCCCCGCGCGCCCACCAGTTGCGCGATGGTTGTGAAG
>JAJPYW010000083.1 GCA_021204715.1 Prevotellaceae bacterium | reverse complement strand
CCCTCCTGAAAGCCCACCTCCATACCCACACGCACCAACAGGCTCTTGCCCATCCGGATGCCTCCCCCGAAGCGCAACATAATCTGCGCCGTGTTCAGGTACTTGCCCTGCTCGCCCTCGGCCGGCTTGCGGTAATAGGCCAGCACGAGGTTGCGGGCGGTGTTCTCCTCCTCGAAACGGCGGTTGCGGCGGTTGAGTTTCTCCACGCCGGCAAGGTCTATCCAGTACTCGAAGCCGTCGTCAAGGAGCACTTTGGCCTGCGCGTAGACGCCGGCGTAGTTTATGGGGTGCGTCCACGGGTTGTCTATGCGTTCCACCTCGAAAGCGAGCCAGCGGCGGTTGCCGGTGTCGTCGGTCAAGAACTGCAGGTTGTTGCCTGTGGCGCAGAAGGAGGCGATGTGGGGCAGGCGCACCTTGTAGTGGGCGTAGGCGGGGCGCTCGTTGATGTAGGTCACGGTGGTGAGCGCCTTGAGCTGGTTCATCTCGGGGCGTGTCATGGTGTCTATCTCCTCCAAGTTCACAAGCAAGTTCTCGGTGATGGTGAAGGCGTCGTCCTTGGTGAGCCGCTGGGAGTTGGTCTTGACGGTGTAGTAATGGCGCAACTCCGGGGGCAGCAGGTTCTCCATGAAGCTGCTCTTGAAGGAGCCTTGGGGCCCCAAGAGCACGAGGATATTGTGGTTCACCACCTTCTCGTCCAAGGCTGCGGCCACCATGCCCACCAACCAGCGGCGGAAGTAGTCGGCGAAGGTGGCGTTGTCACAACATTTACAATGCACCATGCCTGCCAAAGTGCCGATGTAATCGGTGGTTCTATCCCACCGTGGCAGCGAGTCAAGGTAAGATTTCAGAGGGTTGAACGGGGGCACGAAGTTACTTGTGAGCAGCGAGCGCAGGGCGTGCTGGTCGCACAGAATGCCCTCGTGCACCATGGCGCGCCACAGGGAGTTTTCCACACGGTCGGTGAGGCGTTGCCAGCCTGTGGCGCCGGTGTCGCCACAGGCCGCGTCCTGCCCTTCAGTAAGGGTGTACTCCCACTTTTGGGCGAACGAGGCGTCCAAGCGCACCTCTATCTGGTGGGTGAACAGGTTGTGGCGCAGGCGGCAGTTGCTCTCGAGGAACGCCTCCATCTCGTGCAGGGACACGCGCGTTTTCTGCCGCTGTTCGCCGCTGCGCAGCATGGAGCGGCACTTGGACAGCGCAAGGTTGCCGTGCGTCTCGCTGTGCCGGTAACATGAACGGGCAATGGCGGCCACGTTGTTGTCCGGCGCGTCGGCGTCGGCAAAGGCCTGCAACGCCCAGCGGGTGGCATCCGCTTCGTCCACGCCGAGGCGGTTCATTAGCGTGAGGGCGCGGTGAATGTAGTCGTTGTGCCTGCCCGCCTCGTAGCGGGCGCCCTCTTTCTCCAAGAGCCGGTACACGGTGCTTTCCACACGCTCGGGCGTGAGGCTTTGGCGGGTACCCGCAGGCCTTCCCGCCTTCTTCTTTTCTTCTTTCTTCGCCTTCACTTCCGGCATGGGAAAGGCGTCTGCGTCGGGGCGGAAGAGGGCGGCGGGCTCCCGGCAGATGACCGACATACGGGTAGGATTCTTACAGCTCTCGTCAATCTTGACACCTGCCAACCGCGCGTAATGGTCGTTCACCGCTTTCCAGCAGGCGTTGAAGTTGGTTGACGATACGTCGCCTTCCATGCGGCTGAACACCCGGATGCCCATGCCTGACAGCGTGGTGTGCACCAACAGGCTGCGGGGATCGTCTTTGACGCGCTGCAACACGTCCTTGAAGAGGTCTTTGGGAAGGGAGTCGATGTCCACCATAATGACGCCGGTGTAGCCCGTAACGTTCTCTTCCTTGCGTCCGCCTTCAAGCGTGCACGAAGCCACCACCGCCGGCTGGTTCGTTTTGTACTCGCTTTTCAGCCGCTTGCAAGAAGCCAAGTAGTCGGCGTCGGGCTGCGGCTTGGCTTCCAACGCCGAGAGCTCGCGCAGCGTGGCGCGGTAGCTTTCAGTCACCCTTTTGTGTTTGTCACTCGTGAGTTCACGGTGGAACTCCTCCCATGTCATGGAATTGAACGTGGTGCTCCTGAGGTTTTGGAACCTGCATAAAACAGATAAGTTCATTGTGTAGTTAGGTTAGTTGTTATTAATTGATAAATGATGATTAATTATGCGTATTTATCAGGTCTTGCAGCCCAATGGTTATTGTAGATTTAGATTCACTTCAATTTTCCTTGATTCTCTTCTTGACGCGCCCGCGGCTATTGCCGCTCTACATCAACCGGTTCAACTTGGATGCTAAGGTAGCGAAAAAAATACAAGTAAAATCATTGTAACACCACTATCTCGCTACTATCTCACGTTATAGAAAACAATTTCTTCCTTTGTGCGTTTTATATATTGGTCGTGGCACGGTGCCACGCACGTAAGTAACTAAAAATTAGCATTATGAATGAAAATGAGATGAAAACGGTAGATTTTTCGACGCGTGAGGTTAATGTAAAAAAGCGTGAAGATGAAGTGACAAGGCGCGAGCAGGAACTGACAAGGCGCGAGGATGAAGTGACAAAGCGCGAGGATGAAGCCGCAAGGTGCGAAATCATTGTGAGAGGACGCGAACAGAACGTGGAAGCGGTAGGGCGTCTCTACATGGAACTCATCAAAGACGCGCTGCCCTGCAAACAGAGCCGGGAGGAGTTGACAGCCTCCTTGAACAAGCACGTGGAGCAGGTGGTGAAGTGCTGCGGACAAGAGGCGGGCTGCCCGAAGTGGTGGCACTATCAGCTGGCCGACTTGACGCCTGAGGAGTTGCAGCTGTTCCGCTACGTGCCCAACGTGGAGCGGCTGCGCAAGTTCATCTACAAGGCGGGCTTGTGCCGGACCAAGCAAGACGTGATTTACCGCATCATGGGCACCATGTACCTTACCGAACCCGCCGTGACGAGGAAGGTGGTGACAAGCGTTGATTTTTACCGGGCGCTGCTGCCTTTCGTCCCGGAAGAGATAAAGGAGTTCCGCGTGCGTCAAACCGTCTGGACGAACACGGTGGACATGGCCGGTCTTTTAGACAGGGAGTTGGCCGAGAGTACGAAAGACGTAAATCCTGCCGTTACCCGGGAGAACGTGGAGACCATTATCAAGCAAGTAAAGGAGAAGGAAGAGGCGCGCTTGGAAAAGGTGAGGGCCAAGCGCAGAAAAGCCGCGGCCAAGAGAAGGATGGCCAAGCGCAAGGAGCAGAAGAGGCTGATGTTGGCGCAAAAGAGGCAGAGGATAGCGGAACTGAAGAAGAAAAAGGCGGAAAGGAAGGTGGAACGGGCGAAAGGGAAGAGAAACAAAGAGGGGGCAAGTGAATAAGGCACTTCGGAGGCCGTAGGCCGACCAAGGGGCGTGGTCAAGGGACTATGCCCCGAGTGTGCGTGCGGGGGGCAAAAAAAACCTTTGACGCCGTGAGGCGTCAAAGGTTATTCAACTTTAAACCTTATATCGCTAAAACCTTAAGTAAGGTGCAAGTCTTTCCAAAATAGAAAAACTTGTGGACCTGGAGGGAATCGAACCCTCGTCCAAACGGGGAAACCGCGTGCTTTCTACATGCTTATCTTTGCCTTGGTTTTCGTGCAACGGCAGAACCAAAGCCATCAACCGTTGCCTTATCCCCTGCGTCTTCATCCGCACGGCGGGGCCCGCGCGGACTATCCCCGATGTTACTGCACCACTTTACCGGAATACTTCGGAGCAACAGTTTCCGAGTGATGTCCCGTCCCCGCACCTTGTGCAAGGATTGAGCTTTGATCTACTGTACTTCAATCAAGCAGCGAGAGCGTAATTAACGTTGCCAGATAAAATTTCGAGTACTGTGATTAAAGTGCCGGTACACGAGGCACTGCATGCTTACCCACCATCTCTGCCCGCTGTCAAATCCAGTCAAGCCCATAAAATTGTGGCGAAGTGGATGTCGCTTCATCTACTTCGCCGCAAAGGTAGCAATTATTTGTGGAATTCCAACGCTGCATGCGTGGAATTAATGAAATAGCCGGAATAATGTGGGAAAGGCTTCGGATTTCCGCCGCTTGAAACAGGGTTGTCGCGAATGGCTTACACCAATCTCTTCAGCAGCGAGGTGATGCTTACACGGTCGGCAATGATGCCGGGCAACTGTGTAATGGCCACGCGCTCTTGTGTCATGGAGTCGCGGTCGCGCAAGGTCACGGTATTGTCTTCCAACGATTGGTGGTCCACCGTGAGGCAGTAGGGCGTGCCGATGGCATCTTGACGGCGGTAGCGCTTGCCGATGGAGTCTTTCTCGTCGTACTGGCAAGGGAAGTGGAACTTCAAGTCGTCCACAATGGCACGTGCCTTCTCGGGCAGCCCGTCTTTCTTCACAAGCGGCAGCACGGCCAACTTCACGGGAGCCAACGCCGCCGGCAGACGCAATACCACGCGCGTCTCGCCGTCGGGCAGCTGCTCCTCACAGTAAGAGGCTGACATAACGCTGAGGAACATGCGGTCCACGCCGATACTGGTCTCGATGACAAAGGGCGTGTAGCGTTCGTTTGTATCGGGATCGAAGTACTTGATGCTCTTGCCGGAGTACTTCTCGTGCTGCGACAAGTCGAAGTTGGTGCGGCTGTGGATGCCTTCCACCTCCTTGAAGCCGAAGGGCATGAGGAACTCGATGTCGGTGGCGGCGTTGGCATAGTGGGCCAACTTCTCGTGGTCGTGGAAGCGGTAATGGTCGTCGCCGAAGCCCAAAGCCTTGTGCCATTGCAGGCGCGTCTGTTTCCAACGCTTGAACCACTCCAATTCTGTGCCGGGCTTTACGAAGAATTGCATCTCCATCTGCTCGAACTCGCGCATGCGGAAGATGAATTGCCGCGCCACAATCTCGTTGCGGAAGGCCTTGCCTATCTGCGCGATGCCGAAGGGCACCTTCATGCGCCCCGTCTTCTGCACGTTCAAGTAGTTCACGAAGATGCCTTGCGCTGTTTCGGGCCGCAGGTACACGCGCATGGAACCTTCAGATGTAGAACCCATTTCGGTGGAGAACATCAGGTTGAACTGCCGCACCTCCGTCCAGTTCTTCGTGCCGCTGATGGGGCAGACAATCTCCTCGTCCAAGATTATCTGACGCAGCTCGTCCAAGTCGGGACCGGCATTCATGGCTTTGGCATAGCGCTCGTGCAGAGCGTCGCGTTTGGCCTGGTGCTCCAACACGCGCGGGTTGGTGGCGCGGAACTGTGCCTCGTTGAAAGCCTCGCCGAAGCGCTTGGCACCCTTGGCCACCTCTTTGGCCACCTTCTCCTCGTACTTGGCAATCTGGTCTTCGATGAGCACGTCGGCTCGATAGCGTTTCTTTGAGTCGCGGTTGTCGATCAAAGGATCGTTGAACGCGTCCACATGTCCGCTTGCTTTCCATATCGTGGGGTGCATGAAGATAGCCGAGTCGATGCCCACGATATTATCGTGCAGCAGCACCATACTCTGCCACCAGTACTGCTTGATGTTGTTTTTCAACTCCACACCCATTTGGCCGTAGTCGTACACGGCGCCAAGTCCGTCGTAAATCTCGCTGCTGGGAAATACAAACCCATACTCCTTGCAGTGTGATACTAACTTCTTAAAAACATCTTCTTGTGCCATATTGTTCAAACTAATAATTAAAGTCTTGTCCTTTCAAACCGGTTGCCGGCTATCCTTTGCCACTTGTTTCTTGGAACGGCGCCCGCGTCATTTATGAAACAGCGCTTGCGTGTTCTTTGAAACTACAATTGTGTCTTCTTTGAGCACCTACATTCTCTTTGACACTTCACCGGGGAACTTCCCGGAAACAACCGGTGTAAAAACGCCGCAAAGATAGACATTTCTCCCGTAAATCAGCACGTCGACCTCTCTTTTTGTATTACTCCTTACAAAATGTCGTTGCAAGAAAGGGCATAAAGATGATGCTGCCGCTCATTCGAAGCGCATGGCGGGGACTATGGTGTTGCCCATGACGGAACTGCCTGCGGATGCGACCGGCAACTGTCCGCAGTGCCGCTGCCATGTCCTCTATCAAGCAATCGTCTGTTTCACTTAACTGTCAGCACCATCCGCACCGGCTTCACGCCCGGAGCGGAAGCCTCGAACACCAACTCTCCCGCCTCGTCGCCGCTTTGCACGATAGCCGTGAGTTGCCCCGCGAAGAGCGGCATCCGGGGCAGGTGGAACAAGTCGAGGCTTGTGGCATCGCCGTTGGCGGCCGCCCGGTAGCTGCCCGCGCCTTTCACACGGAAGCGCACCATGCGGTTGTCGGCCGGGCACAAGTTCCCGTCTTTATCCACCATGCGCACATTCAAGAAAGCCAAGTCCTTGCCGTCGGCCTCCAAGGTGTTGCGGTCGGCCACCACCTCCAAATGGTGCGGCTTGCCCGCCGTGTGTACCACCTCTTGCGCCACTGCCTTGCCCTGGGCATCATACGCCACCACTTTCAACTCGCCCGGCTCGTAAGGCACTTCCATCCACATCAACCGGTAGCGGCGCAGCAGTGCCAACGAGTCGGCGGCAACGGCTACCTTGGCATCTTCGGGCGAGAGCTTCTCTTGACGGCCGTAACTCTTGCCGTTGACAAAGAGCTCGGCCGAGGGGTAACTTGTGTAGACAAACACCGGCGTGTTCTGTCCTTCACGTCCCGGCCACGTCCAGTGCGGCAATACGTGCAGCGTGGCCTCGCGCTTGTTCCACAAGCTGCGGTACAGGTAGTAACGGTCCTTGGGCAGACCAGCCAAGTCGACGATGCCGAATAGCGAGCTGTGGCTGGGCCAGGCGTCCGTATCATACGGCGTAGGCTCGCCCAAGTAATCGAAGCCCGTCCACACGAATTGCCCCACCGTCCACGGGAAGTCGTCGGCCAAGGCAAAGTCCTCGTCGGGCACGTTAGACCACTCGCACGCCTCCACGTCGTACCCCGAACTCTGGTGGTCGTCATACATCACCTGTTTGCGCGGCACGGCAGGGAACTTGTACACCCCGCGCGAGCTCACCGTCGAAGCTGTTTCCGAGCCCAAGAGCACGTTCTGCGGCAACCGCTCGTAACCCTCTTCATAGCGTGAGGTGCGGTAGTTGAAGCCCGGCAGGTCCATGAGCGCCGCGAAGCCGTTGTCGAGCACGCAAGAGACACGGTCCATGCCGCACGTAACCGGACGTGTGGGGTCCTCCCGGTGGCAGATGTCCTGCAAGAAGGCAGCCACCTTGTAGCCCACGCCGCTGCACTGGGAAGGCACTTCATTGCCTATGCTCCACAACACCACGGAGGGGTTGTTGCGGTAGTGGCGCAGCATGTTCACCATGTCGCGCCCGGCCCACTCGGTGAAATACCGGTGGTAGCCGTTGGCACACTTGGCGATGTCCCACTCGTCGAACGGCTCCACCATCAACATCATGCCAAGTTCATCGCACAGCTCCACCAATTCGGGCGCGGGCATGTTGTGCGAAGTGCGCACGGCGTCGCACCCCATATCTTTAAGAATCAAAAGCTGACGTTTCAAGGCCGAACGGTTTACCGCCGCCCCGAGCGGCCCCAAGTCGTGGTGGTTGCAGACACCTTGGAACTTGCGCGGCTCCCCGTTCAAGAAGAAGCCCTTGTCGGCCACCAATTCGATGCTGCGTATGCCAAAGCGCGTGGCGCAGCTGTCCACCAAGGCATCGTCCACATATATCTTGGAAACAGCCCGGTAGAGCGCCGGATGCTCGGGCGACCACAACGCAGGTTGCTCCACGGTGAAGTTCTGCTCGAAAGGATCGCCGTGGTTCAACCGCCGGCGGTTCTCCTTCACGGCCACCACCGTTCCTTCGGGCGAGAGAATGTCGGTGTGCACCAACACCGGTTTGTCGCCGGCACCCTCGATGGCCATGCGCAGCTTCACCGAGGCGTAAGAGGCATCCACGTGCGGCGTGGTGATTTGCGTGCCCCACACAGGCACGTGCACCTGCTCGGTCAAGACGACGTGCACGTTTCTATAAAGCCCTGCCCCGGGATACCAGCGCGACGATTCCGGCAAGTTCTCGAGCCTGACAGCCAACGTGTTGGGCGATCCATCCCCGTTCACCAACGAGGTGACGTCCACGAAGAACGAGTTGTAGCCGTAGGGCCAGAAGCAAGCCTCCTGCCCGTTCACATAGACGCGCGCCTCGCTCATGGCCCCGTCGAAGAGCAGCGTCACCACCTTTCCTTGCGGCACGCTGAACGAGGTGCGGTACCAGCCCACACCCACGTAGGGCAGGCCCCCCGTGCGCCCCGTCTTGGTCGAGGCCTCGCTTTCATAGTTCTGCTCCACAGCCACTTGCTGCAAGTCGTTGCTGCGGTCGAAGGGGCCGTATATCGCCCAGTCGTGGGGCACGGTGACTTGCTGCCAGCCACTGTCGTCGAACACGGCCGCCGACGCCCCGGGCACATCGCCCTTGGTGAAACGCCAGCCCCGTTCCAAGGTGAACTCCGAGCGTTGCGCCGCGGCCTGAAGCGACAGCAAGGCGCAAGCCATACCAACCAATAGTAATCTCTTTTCCTTCATATACAATCGTTTTAATGTGTTACCAATCTGTAAGCCGTCACTTACCGTTTCTTTGCCTGTGATACATGCGGCTTCATGTGTTTGATACATGCGGCTTTATACTTTTGATACATACAACTTTATATGCATGATACATGTCTGTCTTTGCGTATGATACATACAAATCTTTGCTCATGAAACATACAGATCTTTGTTTATGATACATACGGATCTTTGTACATGATACCTATAAATCTTTGCCCATGATACATTTTATCTTTGCTCATGATACATTCTTCTTGTCATAGGTCCTTTTTGTGTTTCACAGGCAAAGATTCATCGGGTATCAAGAGGCATAAACCTTGCCGCACTTGCAGCCATTGACCTCACTCTTTAAAAGCGTCCATGATCACGGTGGGCCGGCCGTCGGCGTCAAAGGCACCCAAGCGGTATTGCCCGGGCTTGCACTCGGGCTCCCAATAGAACACTCCCTTGCAATGTCCGTCTGTCAGTTCCAGGCTCTCGCGGATGATGCGGGCCAACTGTGCCCGGATCGGCCCACCAGTCGCTGTAGTGGAAGTTTACCATGACATCCATGCCAAGGTCTGCCGCCCGGCGTGCCTTTGCCAAAAGGTCCTCCTTGTCGCACCAGTTGCCGTGTGCCTCGGGGTTCACCCACACGCGCAAACGTATGGCCGTAAGGCCCAACTGCTTCATCAACGCGAAGCAATCGGTCTCTTCGCCCCGGGCGTTGTAGAACTTGTCACCGCCGGCCTCCATCTCCGTCACCCAGCTGATGTCGGCGCCAAGGGCGAAGTCAAGGGAAGCATCGCCAGTGGCAACTTGTTACACACTGCTTTCGCAAGGACAAAGATAGGAAACTTCCGCTGCTTTGCCAAAGCCATCCGCCCCTTTTAGGGTTAATCTTTCCCACCAACAGCCTGATGGCGTATCTGCAGACAGTCCTCCGGCAGGCGTTTTTGACGGCCGCCGGGCGAATCTTTTGCATAGACACTCCTTTTGGAGACTGCCAAACGGTGGCGGCTGAATCCGGGACACCGGCCTTCGCGCAAGAAGGGGTGTCCCGGTGCCGTGACGGAGGACAAACGCAAGGCAATGAACCGTCAAGGACTTTCAGCGGGCAGCCGCTTGGTGCGGTGTGTCTCAGGCGGAGGGATTGTCTGTATTGGTACTGCCCGTATGCGTGCCCCAGTCGCTTCCGCCGGTCTCAGGGGTTTCCTCCTGCTCGGGCGTGTCTTCTTCCGTCTTGCCTCCGGCGAGGCCTTTGGCATGCCGGTAGGCCGAGAGCGAGGCGTAGTTCACGCCCTCTTCGAGCACACCGCCGTTGGTGAAGCTTAGGTTTTTCAACGCCACCTCGCGGAACGAATGCGACGAGGAGAAGAGCACCCGCACATTCTTGATCATTGCGTTGGCCTTGAAGTCGTCGATGTTTTCCACGCCATCGCTTTTGAAGATGACGCGCAACGTGCCAAGCCCGCCCACGCGCACGGAGTTGCCGGCCCTGAGTTGCTGCACGGCATACTCGCCGAAGAGGTTGATGGCCGTTTCCAACTCCATGGGGGAGAGGGTGGTGTTCAGCGTTGAGAGTTTAGACATGGTACGGATGCTTTGCGGGGAACCGGTAATGGGAGTGGCATACCACTTCTCGGTTGAGTCCGGCAGTCGGGGATCCTTCCTTCTTATCAGCTTATATTTCACCGACATAGGTTAGTAGTTTTAATTAGGTGAATAAATGGGTCGTGTCGAGCTACTCCTTGGAGTGGCAGGCAGCTTCTTGCGCTCGTTGTTTGGTGAATTTCCGGTATCATAATTGCTGTTATATAAAGTTGTTTGTGTGTTTCGTGTTATGGTGTTGTTTCTCGGTTGTGCCTCCTACGGGCGCCACGGACGCGCTCTTCCTGTGGCCGGGGCCGTCTTCTTGCGGCCGGAGCCTCCTTGCCGGCGGGGGTGCGGCCCGTGCAGGCAAGGGTTGCCGAAAGGGTATACGCCGTGGGCGCTTCTTGTAGGAGGGGTGAACATATCGGGTATTAGTTAATGTGATATATACTGATGTTTGTGTGAATATGGAAAAAAGAAACCGGACCGGATAGCTGAGCTTCTCCGGCCGGCCTCATAGAAGGTTATAGGTTGCTGTTTCATGTGCACAAAGGTACGATTTGTTGCCACACTACAAAATATTTAGTAGTTAAAAATAGGAAAAATGTTCAATTGGTTCTGTATTTTGTGTCACTTTGTTCTTGATGTGACAAGGTAGTTTACCTTGGTGAAGCAGGGTGAAAGTCTTGTTTATTGTGAGCTGAAACGGCTTTGTGTTATTGTATTTTACTATATATTACTGCTACTTATTGTATATGGCTTTTTTGACTGATTACTCCTTGGAGTTGGTTGCTGTTTTTTGCTTGATTCGGGGGTTTGGCTCTGCGAGTATTATTGTTGGATATAAATGGGGGTATGTGGTGTCTGTTTGTTGAAGTTTTTGGCACTATATCGATAGTTGTACTGTCGCTTTTTCTCTATAATGCGTCCTTCGGGGCGTTTTAAGGCTGAAAGGGCGTGTTTGTATGAATTTCGGGCTCGCGCGCTTGTTTTTGGGTGGCGGATTCATGCCTGAATGTCCTTTCCGCATACGCTCTCGAATGTCGGCTTGCATATATATAGGAAGGGGCTGCATCGCTTCCGCAGGATGCAGCCCCTTATACCTTATATATAT
>JAJPYW010000292.1 GCA_021204715.1 Prevotellaceae bacterium | reverse complement strand
TAGAAACTTTTGTGCTTTCTTTGTGGCGTGAAAAAGACCGTCTCGTTCCGGTATACGGGGCGTCATCCTTTTTCGCTGCTTGATAGAATATAAAAAAAGGAATATGAAGAAACTTTTTTATGGTTTGGCTCTCCTTGCCGCCGCTACCCTTTGCTCTTGTCATGACGACTATTCGCAATTGGGGCACAGCTTGGTGGAGAGTTCTTTCTATAATGTTTTCGTAGATACCTGTTATGTGGACATCAGCACCATTCTGTTGGACTCCATCGTAACCCGGGGCGATACCATCTGCCAGTTGGGAAGTTATCAAGACTCCAATTTCGGTCATGTCACTTCCACCTTCTGCGCCGAATATAGTACCGTTTCTTTCACGCCCAACACCAATTACGGTTATACGCTCGACTCGTTGGTGCTCAGGCTGTGGCCCTCGGGACACTATTGGGGGGATACGCTCACCCAGCAGCGCGTCGATATCTATGAATTGAAATATCCCATTGTGTTGGAGAACGATGAGGACCTTTACAACGTAACCCGTATGGAGGTGGAAGATACCCCCCTCTATTCTTTCTCTTACTATCCCACTCCGAACAAAAAGAAAGAGATTGAGGTGAGGCTGCCCGATGAGTACGGGGCGCAGATACTCGACGACCTCGTGGCGCAGGACAACAGTTTCACCACCCAAGAGCGGTTCAAGAAACGCTTTCCGGGCTTGGCTTTCGTGTCGGTGGAAGGCGATTGCATCACCGGTTTCCAAGTGAACGACTCTTCGCTGTGTGTCACCCTGCATTACCACGAACTTACCGAGAACAGCAACGAGCGCAGCCTCATTTTCAAGGTGAATACCAATTACTGCTATAACGCCGTTTCGCACGACCCGACGGGTACTTACTTGGAAGGTATGGTCAGCGGTGTGGAGAACTTGGTACACTCCACCCAGACGGGCAACTTGGCATTCATGCAAGGTCTCACGGGCTATTACAACCAGTTGGAGTTTCCCTTCCTGAACGATTTGGAGAGTTATGGCGATGTGGTTTCCATCGAGAAGGCCACACTTTATTTATACCCCGTGCGCAAGAGCTACAATGAAGTGAGCCAGTTGCCCGATGACATACGTCTGTATATTACCGACGAGAACAACGTCTTGGAGGATTATGTCTACGGTTCCGACGGCGTGACCGTGCAGACGGGCAACCTTACGGTTGATTACCTTAACGGCAAGGAGACCTATTACTCTTTCGACTTGACCGAATTCATCCGCAACAACTTCGGCACTTGGGGCATGAAGCGGCAGAAGCTGCTCATGAACATGGACGACGAGGATGTGGCCACCACGTTCAATCAAGTCGTCTTTGCCAACGACCCCACTCAGGACCGTCAGTGCCGGTTGGATGTACGATTTAAAATCTACAACGAAAAATGAGCTGTTCACTACGTATTTCCCGCTTGTTGCTGCTATGCAGCTTGTGTTGGGCAACCCCGCTGCTTGCCCAGAACACCACCAACTTGCCCACCTCCATGTATGGTGTGGGCGAATTGTGCGCCAACGAGGGCGGGCGTTATGCAGGCATGGGCAACGTGGGCATCGGCTTGAACCGGTTAGGCTTTCAGAATACATTAAATCCGGCAGCCATCACCCGTATGGATACCATTTGCTTCACTTTCGATGTCGGTGTGGGCGGCTCCTTTTCCTATTACTCTTTCTTAGGCGACCACAGCTACAATTTTACCGGAAATCCCAACCGCCTTAGCGTGGGTTTCCGCGCGCTCCGTCATTGGTACGTCATGTTGGGTGTAGCTCCTTACTCCAGTGTGGGCTATGCCATCCGCACGAATGAAGAGATAGAAGGCATGCCCAACAGTTACGCCACTTCTCTCTTTGAAGGGTCGGGCGGCTTGTACCGTGTCTACCTGACCAATGCCTTCGTCCTTTCTCCGCGGCTCTCTGTGGGTTTCAACGCAGGCGTTCTTTTAGGTACCATCACCCAGAGCGAGACACAGGAGAGTGCGGTCGTGAAGTACGAGAACTCCAACCATACCTTTTACGGTGATATAGGCGTGCACTACGAGTTTTTTTCCACCCAGCAGGAACATTTCTCCATCGGCGCCATGTTCTCCCCGGCCATGCCCATCGGATACCGTAATAAACTTACCTACAGCAATTCCTCCACGAGCGAGGGCGTAGACAAAAAATACCACAGCCGCCGGCAATACCTGCCCATGCACATAGGCGTGGGGCTTTCCGCCATTACCTGGCATTGGATATGGGCCGCCGACTACAACTATGTGGACTGGAGCAAGAACGCCTCATCCTACACCTCCATGCTTTACCAAAACCAACATAAAGTGAGTTTGGGAGCCACTTACATCATCGAACCCCGTATGCCCCGTTCCAAAGAGCTGATGGCCGGTTTAGGCTACTACAACTCCTACATCGACTTGAAAAAGGGAAAGATGAACTATTTGGAGGCCAATGTGGGTATGAGTTTCCCCATCCGTTACTCCTTCCTTTCGATAGCGGCCGGTTACCGCAAGCAAATCAACTCCCGCAAGAACCTGATGCAGGAAGACCGCATCACCTTGAACGCCAATTTCACTTTCGGTGAACGCATCTCGCGCTCCAAGCTGCGCTAAAGCACCGCCAAGTTTGATACATACCCTTTCACACGCGCGCGGTAAGCGTCGCCGATGGGTAAGTCCCTTTTTTCAACCACTACCATGGATCGGCCTATGGCGTCGATGCAATCCTTGCGGACAATAAACGAGCGGTGTACCCGCATGAACTCCTTTTCCGGCAACCTCTCTTCCAAGTACTTCATGCTGCACAAAGTCATTACCGGCTTGGCCAAGTCCTTATAATAGATTTTTACATAATCTCCCAACCCCTCTATGTAGTGGATGTGTTCCAAATCAAGACGGACGATGCGGTTGTCTGAATGGATATAGATTACCCGAGGCGTCTCTTTCACCACGTTGTCTTTGTCAAGTACCGTGCCTTGCATGGCAAACCAACGTGTGGCCTTGCCCACCGATTCCGAAAAGAGCGGGAAATCAAAGTCGCCCCACAGATAGTCCAAAGCATCCAAGCGGAAGCACTCGGCGGCATGCCGGCCGTTGTCGGCCACAAAGATTACCCGTGTGGGCGGTGAGAGCAACTTGCAAAATTCCATGCCGTCTATTCCGTCCTCGTCTGCCGGACCGATGCCCGTGAAATAAAGTTCCACCTTCAACTCGTAGTAATCGCGCAGCGCCTCAAGCGAGTCGTGGTACACGCCGCGCAGCCTCAAGAAAGGCACCTTGCCTATATACTCCTGCAGCTTTCCTGTCACGTCTCTGTCCGTGTGCAATATGGCACAATTCAATTGCATATAGTTCTTTTTCGGTTTTTTGCTACAAGACGCTTCCTGTCCGGGAAAACTGCACAGTCGAAGCGGCCAATTAAGAATTATTCAGAATGGCATTTTATTATTAACACGCATTTACCCCAATTCCACATCCAATGGGTGTGCGGAACGATAGTTTTTTGTAGTTTTGTAGTCCGAATACAAAACATACACTTATGGTAAGGAAGTTTGATTTTCTCGTCATCGGCTCCGGAATAGCCGGTATGAGCTTCGCATTGAAAGTGGCCCACAAAGGAACGGTGGCCTTGGTTTGTAAAGCCGGTTTGGAAGAGGCTAATACCTATTTCGCACAAGGCGGCATCGCCTCGGTCACCAATTTGGCGGTGGACAACTTCGAGAAGCACATTGAAGACACGATGATAGCCGGCGACTGGATAAGCGACCGCGCTGCCGTGGAGATGGTGGTGCGCAACGCCCCCGGGCAAATCAAGGAACTTATCAGTTGGGGCGTGCACTTCGACAAGAAAGAAAACGGCGAGTTCGACCTGCACAAAGAAGGCGGACACTCCGAGTTCCGCATCTTGCACCATCAGGACAATACCGGTGCCGAGATACAGACCAGCCTCATCGAGGCCGTCAAGCGCCATCCCAACATCACTATATTGAAGAACCACTACGCTGTGGAAATCATTACCCAACATCATCTTGGCATCATCGTTACCCGCCATACGCCCGGTATCAAGTGCTATGGAGCCTACGTATTAGACGAAGAGCGGGGCGGAGTTGACACAATCCTATCCAAAGTCACCATCATGGCAACCGGCGGCTGCGAAGCTGTCTACCGTCAGACCACCAACCCTTTGGTAGCCACCGGCGATGGCATTGCCATGGTCTACCGCGCCAAAGGGCAGGTCAAAGACATGGAGTTCATCCAGTTCCACCCCACAGCCCTCTATCATCCCGGCGACCGTCCCGCCTTTCTCATCACCGAAGCCATGCGGGGCTACGGAGCCGTGTTGCGCACCAAAGACGGCAAGGAGTTCATGCAGAAGTACGACCCACGTCTTTCGTTGGCCCCGCGTGATATCGTGGCCCGCGCCATAGACAATGAGATGAAGCTCCGCGGCGAGGAGCACGTCTATTTGGACGTTACCCACAAAGACCCCGAAGAGACCAAGAAACACTTCCCCAACATCTACAAGAAGTGCCTCTCCATTGGCATCGACATCACCAAAGATTACATTCCCGTAGCCCCCGCCGCCCACTACCTTTGCGGCGGCATCAAAGTCGATCTGAACGGTCAAAGCAGCATCCGCCGGCTTTATGCCATCGGCGAGTGTTCCTGCACCGGGCTACATGGCGGCAACCGCTTGGCCAGCAATTCATTGATAGAGGCGGTGGTCTATGCCGACGCCGCTGCCAAGCATGCTTTGAGTGTGTTGGACCGCTATGAGTACAACGAAGACATTCCCGAGTGGAACGATGAAGGCACCATCTCCAACGAAGAGCGCGTGCTCATTACCCAGAGCATGGCCGAAGTGAACCAGATTATGGAGTCCTACGTGGGCATCGTGCGCAGCAACCTGCGTCTTACCCGTGCCTGGAACCGGTTGGACATACTCTATGAAGAGACCGAAAAGCTCTTCAAAAACAGCAAAGCAACCCGTGAGCTCTGCGAGTTGCGCAACATGATCAATGTGGGATATTTGATTACCCGTCAGGCCATGGAGCGCAAGGAGAGTCGCGGATTGCATTACACAATCGACTATCCCCGGGCAAAATAACCGCCCGGGGCTTGCCGCCTTAATAATTCTCTTTTTTCACTTCAAAATAGGCTTGCGGATGCAGGCAGGCAGGGCAAACTTCAGGAGCCTCCTTGCCCGTATAAATGAAACCGCAGTTGCGGCACTGCCATACTGTCTCCTCCTCCTTGGCGAAGACAGTGCCCTCTTCAATGTTGCGTATGAAAGCGCGGTAGCGCTCTTCGTGTCCTTTTTCGGCCACGGCAATGTCGCGGTACATCAGCGCGATGGCGGGGAAACCCTCCTCTTCGGCTATGTCGGCAAACTTGGGATAATCCAACGACCACTCCTCATGCTCGCCGGCTGCAGCTGCGTTCAAGTTCTCCAAGGTGGTACCGATGATGCCAGCCGGATAGGTGGCGGTTATCTCTGCCATGCCGCCTTCCAACCACTTGAACATACGCTTGGCATGCTCTTTCTCTTGGTCGGCCGTCTCGGTGAAGATGGCCGCAATCTGTTCAAAACCCTCTTTCTTGGCTTGGCTTGCGAAATAGGTGTAACGCATTCTGGCTTGCGATTCTCCGGCAAACGAAACCATCAAATTCTTTTCGGTACAGGTACCTTTTACTTTCTTGTCCATACTCATTCATTTTTTGTAGTTGATAAATAACTCTGTTATAGGTATAACCCGGTTCGGGCATTAGTCCGGGTGTTCCATAGCCTCTTTTGCAAATATAACGTTTAAGAAGCCAAATTGTTCACGCTTTCATGCAATTTAACTACCTCCCAACCCTTTTGTTTTGTCTTTCCCCTACCACTTCTTGGATCATCTGTTGTCTCGGCAACCCATAAAAGCCCCGTTTATGCCGCCGTTCGGTTAATTTTCCCTATTTTTGCAACATCAAATTCTCCGATAACAATGGCAAGAAAAAGAACAAGCCGAAAAAAGAAAAGCACGTCCAAGGGCGTCTACCTACTGATACTGTCCATCATCGTAGTATGCTTCATCTACACCAAGTCCACCAAAGGGTTGGCAGGTTATGGAAAGCAGTTCGTAGAGCAAGTCTATCCCGACCGCACGGCCACTACATCTTCCGGACAAACCGTTGCGGCAGCCTCCGGGAAAGCCTGTGCTTCTGAAAGTTCCACGGACGGGGCAACAGCCTCTTCATCTACTTTGTCCGTTACCGGCGCAACCTCCGCCACCGGTTTGGAGTTACCCGCTCCCCTGCCTGACCGTTCCGAGCTGATATTGCATCGCAAAGGCTACACCGTATCTTATAATAAAGAATGGAAACTGCCCAATTGGGTAGCATGGGAACTGAACACCGATAAATTGGTAGAGCGCGAGAGCCGCTCCTCGAGCAAATTCCTGCCCGACCCCGACCTGCCTGCCGACGAAGCCGTCACCACCGACGACTATAAAGGCATCGGCATGGACCGCGGTCACATGTGCCCCGCCGCCGACAACCGCTGGCACTGGAAAGCCATGCAAGAGAGCTTCTACATGACCAACATCTGCCCTCAAGACCACAATTTGAACCGCGGCGACTGGAAAGAGTTGGAAGACGCCTGCCGCCGTTGGGCGCAGCAAGAAGGGCGCGTCTATATTGTCTGCGGCCCCATTCTTTACAATCAAAAGCACCGCGTCATCGGCAAGAACCAGCGCGTCATCGTTCCAGAAGCCTTCTTCAAGGTTGTGCTCTGTGCCGACAGCAAGCCACCCCGCGCCATAGGCTTCATCTATAAAAACACTTCCGGAAACCAGCCTATGGATGCTTACGTCAACACCGTCGACCAAGTAGAGCGCGTCACAGGCATTGATTTCTTTCCCGCCCTGCCCGACGAGATTGAGGACCGCGTGGAAGCTGCCTGCGACTTGCAGTTGTGGCAGTAATCCTCAAGCATACAAATGGAAGATAGTGCGGCTATTATTTGCGCTGTCGATACATTTTTCATAGTTTTGTAGATTCAATTAAAAAATGACGAAGTATGGATACAACCCGCCAGAATAAAATAGCCCGCTTGATTCAGAAAGAGTTGGGTGACATCTTTTTGTTACAGACCAAAGGAACGCCCGGCATGCTTGTCTCGGTGAGTGCCGTGCGCATCAGTCCGGACATGAGTGTGGCCCGGGTTTACCTCAGTGTCTTCCCCTCGGAAAAGAACAAGGAGATAGTGGGGAACATCAATGCCAACATGAAGTCCGTAAGGTTTGAATTAGGGCGGCGTATGCGTTTCCAGTTGCGCATCATTCCCGAACTGAAATTCTTTGTGGACGACTCGTTGGATTATTTGGAACACATAGACGAGCTTTTGAAGTAACCCTGCCACGCAACGCCGGCATGAACATTTCTTTTTACATAGCGCGCCGTTACCTTTTCTCGAAAAAAAAACACAACGCCGTCAACCTTATCTCCGCCGTTTCGGTGTGCGGGGTAGCATTGGCAACGTTGGCGTTGGTGTGCACGCTCTCTGTCTTCAACGGATTCCGCGAAATGGTGGCTGGATTCTTCACCGCCTTCGACCCTGAGTTGAAGATCACGGCACGTGAAGGCAAAGTGTTCAATCCCGACACTGAAGCTTTCAAGCAGGTGCGCGCCTTGCCCGAAATCGCCGTTTGGACCCGGACGTTGGAGGAAAACGCCATGGTGCAATACAAAGAGCGGCAAGCCATGGTGGTAATCAAGGGCGTGGACGACAACTTCGAGCAACTCACCGACATCGACAGCTTGCTTTACGGAGCAGGCGGCTTCTTGCTGCACGACCCGGTGGTGGATTACGGCATCTTAGGCATCGATTTAGTCTCTGAATTGGGAACAGGCATCCAGTTTGTCGATCCGCTCGCGGTCTACGCACCCAAACGCGGGGTGCGGGTGAATGTGGCCAACCCTTCGGCCGCTTTTAATAAAGAATACCTTTTCTCGCCGGGCGTGGTCTTTATGATGAACCAACAGCAATATGACGCCCGTTACATCCTCTCTTCGCTCGATTTCGCCCGCCGTCTGTTCGGTTACGACAATGAGGTCACGGCCATCGAGTTGAAGTTGGAACAAGGATGTTCCGTAGGGGCGGTGCAGAAGAAAATCGCCCGGCTCTTGGGCGACGCCTACGAGGTGCAGGACCGCTACCGGCAGCAAGCCGACGTGTTCCGCATCATGCAGGTAGAGAAACTTATCTCCTATCTTTTCCTCACATTTATCTTGGTGATTGCCTGCTTCAACATTATCGGCTCGCTTTCCATGTTGATACTCGACAAGCGGGAGGACGTGGAGACTTTGCGCAACTTGGGTGCCGGCGACCGCCTCATTGTGCATATATTCCTTTTCGAGGGGCGGCTCATTGCCTTTTTCGGGGCGGTGGCGGGTATTCTCTTGGGGTTGTTGCTTTGCTGGTTACAACAACACTTCGGGTTGGTTCAGTTAGGCGGTGGAGCCAGCTTCGTGGTGGAGGCCTATCCCGTGCGCGTCTACGCTTCCGACATTGCGATAGTTTTCGTTACGGTCATTGCAGTGGGGTTCTTGGCGGTGTGGTATCCCGTGCGTTACTTGAGCAAACGATTGCTGAGGCGCATGAAAGAGTAGGCGGTTTTCACTTTTTGCGGATAAGGGTGAGCCCGTCGCGCAGTGGCAGGATGACCTTCTCCACCCGCTTGTCTTGTGCCACGAAGTCATTGAATGTCTTGATGCCCGCGGTCTGTTTGTCGGCAGGGTGTTCTTCGAGCACGTGGCCATCCCACAAGGTGTTGTCGGCAATGATATAGCCCCCACTTTCCATGAGGGGGAGCGTCATTTGATAATATGCCTTGTATTGCCGCTTGTCGCCGTCGATGAAGGCCATGTCGAACGTCACGCCCAACCGGGGCGCCAATTCCAAGGCATCGCCGATATAAAACTTGATTTTGTCAGCGTAGGGAGAGTTCTCTATCCACGGGCGGGTGAAATCCTCGCGTTCATCAAATATCTCGAAGGTGTAAATCTCCCCTCCGTGGGCCAACCCTTCGGCCATACAAAGGGTGGAGTAGCCGCTATAAGTACCTATTTCCAAGATGCGCTTGGGGCGTATCATAGTGACGAACATTTTGAGCAACCGTCCCTGCAGATGTCCCGATACCATGTGCGGATAGAGCAGCTTGAGGTTCGTGTCCCGGTAAAGAGCCTGCAGGTAATCACCCTCGGTGTCTATGTGTTGCAAGATGTATTCGTCAATTGTCATGCAGGGACGGTGGTTGTTTGAAGGAGTCTTTTACAGATAGCGGTTGCTGTTGGGGAATACGCTGTCGGCAGCGTGGGCCAAGGCATCTTCCACTACGTTGATTTCGAGGAACGATGTCTGCGTGCCCGCCTTGCCGCTACTCAAGTAGCCCACCATGTCGGTAGGCAGCAGCCTGCCTTCGCGCAACAAGCGGCGCAGCGCGGCGAAATAGTATTCTTGTCCGTTGGCCAATTCAGGCATGTAAATGGCCTCCACGCCGTAGGAGAGGGCCAAGTGGCGCATCGTCTTCTCCTTGTAGCAGATGGCCAGCACAGGGTATCTGCCGCGGAAGGCGGCCAAGTTGCGGGCGGTACGTCCGCTGTAGCTGTCGGTGATGATGGCGCGTATCTTCAAGCGGGTGGTGGCCTTCACCGCTTGTTTAGCCAAGAAAGCGGTCACATCGTTGCTGTCCTTGTCCAAGGGAATTCGCACGTGGCTTTCGTCCATAAGCTTGTCTTTCTCGGCTTGCGCCGCCACCTTGGCCATGGTCTGCACCGCCTCTACGGGATATTTGCCGTAAGCTGTCTCGCCGCTGAGCATCAGCGCGTCGGTGCGGTAGTAGATGGCGTTGGCGATGTCGGTCACTTCAGCGCGGGTGGGACGGGGGTTTTGAATCATCGTGTGCAGCATCTGTGTGGCCACGATGACGGGCTTCTTGGCCAAAATGCATTTTCGTATCAGCATGCGCTGTATGCCCGGGATGTGTTCTTGGGGAATCTCGATGCCCAAGTCGCCGCGGGCCACCATGATGCCGTCGGCCACCTCCAATATCTCGTCGATGTTGTCCACACCCTCCTGATTCTCTATTTTGGCGATAATTCGGATGTCGCTTCCATGGGCGTCGAGTATGGCTTTGATGTCGAGTATGTCTTGCTTGCCGCGCACGAACGAGTGGGCGATGAAATCAATGTCTTTCTCGATGGCGAAAAGAATGTTGTCGAGGTCTTTCCCGGTAAGCGAGGGCAGGTTGATGCGCACACCCGGCACGTTGACGCTTTTACGGCTCTCCAAGGTAGCCTCGTTCTGCACTTCGCACACCAACTTGCCGTCCTGCTTCTCCACCACCAAGAGTTCCAATTCGCCATCGTCTATAAGTACGTGGCATCCCACATTCACATCCTCCACGAAGCGGGGATAAGAGACGGCGATGGTGTGACGGGAAGTCGGCCGGCCGGGGTCGCCCACGATGTTCACCCGCTCGCCAGCCTGGAAAAGAATAGGTTCGTCCAAGACGGTGGTGCGCACTTCCGGGCCTTTGGTGTCGGTCAAGATGGCGATGCGGTTGGACACCGCCCTTACATTATCTATTATCTTGCCGGCACCTTCACGGTCCAAGTGGGCGGTGTTCATGCGCACCACGTTCATGCCGGCTTCAAACAATTGCTTGATAAATTCCACCCCGCAACGCTTGTCCGAGATGGTGGTCACGATTTTTGTCTGCTTCAATAACATAGCTATACCTATTTATATTAATACTTGCGCCGCATGTTCTTTCATGGTCAATAGATATGGCTGTTTGCGCGGTTATGCGCCCAACAAGGCTTCCAAGGCCAAGCGGTAAGAATCCAACCCGAATCCCAAGACGACGCCTTTGCAGGCACACGATATCATGGACACGTGGCGGAAAGCCTCGCGCGCGTGGACATTGGATATGTGCACCTCCACAACAGGTGCCGTGACCGAGCGGATAGCGTCCTGCAAGGCAATGGAAGTATGGGTGTAGGCACCGGCGTTCAATATGATGCCGTCCACGTCAAATCCTGTCTGCTGGATTTTGTCTATCAGCTCGCCTTCGATGTTGGACTGGAAATAGTCTATCTGTACGTCTGCATACCGTTTGCGAAGTCCCTCAAGATAAGATTCAAAAGTAATGTTGCCATAAATGGCCGGCTCCCGCTTGCCCAACAAATTTATATTGGGGCCGTTGATGATTTGTATCTTCATAATCCTTTTTTTAATACCTTTGTACGCAAGGAACATTTGCGCGGTTGCAAAGATAGGCAAAAGATATGAGAAACGAAGCAAAAAACGTTGAGAAGGACAAAACGGCGGCATTGATCAAGAAGTACGGGCAGTATATAAGGTTAGAGAGGTCGCTCTCTCCCAACACGTTGGCCGCGTATATGGCCTATGTGGAGAAATTGTTGCGT
>JAJPYW010000028.1 GCA_021204715.1 Prevotellaceae bacterium | reverse complement strand
GCCGGATTCTACAGAGGTACCGCTGTTACCGTCCGTTGCATCTCCGGTCGGTGACGGTCGCCCTATAAAAGTGTCTGCTGCATGACTGTTCGTTGCCACGCTTTGTATAATTGGTGATGTCTGTCCGGCAAAACTCGTGTCCTGCACATGGGGTTGCCATTCCATACCTTCGGAAATGCGGCTTCCAAACAGTTTGTCCAACTTATAAAAGCTCATGCTCCGGTCTATCCGTGAACCGCTGAATGAAAGTTCATTCTTCGTGAACGACACCCCGAGGATTTGACCTTTGCTTCTGTCGTATTTGAAATGCACTTCGATACCTTGCTTTGCCAGCCTGTCACATAAATCCGACCAACTGTTACAACGTGGCAGAGCCGCCTTGACAGCATCATAGATTTGGTATTTCACCTTGTCCTTTCCACGCAGGCGGTCACGCTTCACGTTCATCTTGCCCTTAGAGAAGTGCAGCCCGTATTCCCTCGTGGGAGCCTTGCATATTGTCACGTTTCGCGCTTTATCGTTACTGTCGCTGATGGTATTCCCGTCATTGTCCACTCTGTTAGCCACGATATGCAGATGTTGGTGTTCCGTGTCGGTATGGCGGCTCACTATGTACTGGGTGTTAGTTATGCCCATGCGCCGCATATACTCACGGGCGATTTCTACCATCATGGTATCTGTTAGTCTGGACGCATCCTCATGGGCGAAGTCCAGCGAGATATGGTAAACCGGATTTGTCAGCTTGCGCCCCGGCTTGTCATCATCCTGCCCCTGCATACTCCTTGCCATGGTTGCATTGTCATCCAGTCTCACGTCCTTGCTGTCGATGAGCCTTGCCTTCTTCGGGTTGTTCACGTAGTTCACCGCTCTGGCGAAACTCGCCCGTTTCTTCAAGTCGCCCATCATATCCTCTCTATGATTTTGTTGAACTCGTCCAACAAGTCCATGATTTTGCCTTTCAAAAGAAAAAAGCCCTGTTGGTGTGCCATCTTCGCCAGTTGGTTCAGATTGTTGCATCCTCCCTCCAACGTCCTAATCTGCCGTCTGTCCTCCTGTGTCCGTGCTGCTGCCACTTTTCCGTGCAGCAACAGTTCGCGCAGAAAGTAGGACGGCTTCTTTCCTGCATCTGTTATCCGTTTCATGACCGCCTTCCACTCGGCAAGCGTGAGCCTCGTGGATATGGTCTTTGTCCGTGCCTTGCCCTTTGCGGACTTCGGTCTGCCGCCTTTATGTGAATTTTCATTGTCTGTCATACGCTTGTCGTTATCAGTTATAATTGGGATAATGTTTTAGGGCTATAATGGGGGAAGTTGCGGATTCCGTGTGACCGGGTCGCCGCTTGTGGCGTAGTTTTCGTGGACGAAAACATAAACTTGCCAGCCCTAAAACACTCCCCTGTAAAACGCTCTGTACTGCTATGTGTGCCATTTACTTATAAGAGGTATTACCGTCAGACAAAGGCTGTTCGCCCTGCATGGTTGGCAGCTTACCTTCCGTATAAGTTGCGGTCAAGCCCTCGTTTCCCAATACTGGGTGTTGTGATGATATTCGGTCTGATTCTTCTTTCCCTCTTATCGTTCTTGCAAAATTTTCGGCTTCCTGTTGTGAGTTGAAAATATAGCCGCCATTGCCGAAATCGCTCCAATAGCCATTAAATCCCCGGGCAATCTGTACGAACTTCCGTTTTTCGGCAGCTTCAATTTCCTTTGGAAAAAGCACGGCGAAGATGGTCGCTCCGCTTCTTGAATGCGTCCGGCTTTCGATGGAATACGGTGCTTATTTACACTCCGAGGCGGTAACCTTACCGCTATCCTCATCAACATTTTCCGAGGGAATCTGTGTAGAAGTTGCGTTGCTTTCACTTGGATTTTCGTCTGGTTTGCTATCTGGTTGCCGTTCACTATACTTAAAAAAATCATCATTCTGTGGCTTGCGTTTGCGCTTCGGAGTGCCTTTGGGTACAACAGCATCCATAAGCCATGATTGGATTTCGGAACGAAGAAAATAGAGTTTGTTGCCTTGCTTGCGGTATGGAATCCTGTGTTCGGAAGTCATCGCATAGATGGTGGAAACGAACTTACAGAGCATGGCAGACACATCCTCAACCGTCATAATTTCCGGCAAAGAAGTTACGGTGGTCGAGGAAATGAACTGCTCAAACATTCCGGTCAGGCGGTCTATCTTCTCGTGAAGTTCAGCCACTGACCGGGGAAGATTGTCAAAAGACAGGTGTAGATTTTCGTTTTCTGTCATATACGGATTATGCCTGTGTTTGAAAGAGGGTTAATCATTTTTGGCGAGGTTCTGCATGATGGCGTTTGCCTCTTCCGAAATTTGTCCTTGTGAGGCAATGGGATTCTTCCTTAGCCATTTCAGGAGTTCGGACTTCTCGAAATACACCATCTTGTTGTTGGGCTTGAAGTACGGGATGACCTGATTGTGCGTCATCTTGTAGAGCGAACTTTTGGAAATACCCAAGAACAAGGCGGCTTCCTCCAAATTCAGAACCTCCTTTGAGGCGTAAACTACGTTCTTGACTTTCTCCAGCTCTTGTTTCAGTCCGTCCACCACCTTTCGGAGCAGGGCGGTTTCGTTCGGTTTTTGTTCTGTTTTAGACATACTCGTTATTTTATAATTTGATTTATTTTTTTTGTCGGTTTTGGTTGCTTCCGATTCGATTTTTCAGTGTAAAGTTAATACGAAAAGAATCTGCCAACAAATACGCAATCTGCTGTTTAACAGTGTATTCGACAATGCTTAACATCGGTTTATCCAGTTTTGTTTGCCCTTCCAATGTGTGCATTTCTTGTTATTTCTGTCAGATGATTATCTGTCGGGATGCCGGATAATTTTTGCAATATCTTGCTCATAGTAAAGTCAAGTAGGTCTCGACAGCAGTCAACGAGCAGTCAATAGGTAATATATATTATAAAGTAAAGAGGTTGTGTCCAAACCCGGGCACAACCTCTTTTGCTTTATATATAATTGTAAATAGCGCGTTACAAAGTGACGGGCTCGTAGGGCAGGCCATACACATCGGCTACCGCCTTGAACGTGACCTTTCCTTCCACTACGTTAAGACCTTTGGCCAAAGCCGCGTCGTCCTTGCAGGCTTTCCGCCAGCCTTTATCGGCCAATGCCAAGGCATATTTCAGGGTGGCGTTGGTGAGGGCTATGGTGGACGTGTTGGGCA
The DNA here is from genome assembly GCA_021204715.1 of Prevotellaceae bacterium. Taxonomy (GTDB): domain Bacteria; phylum Bacteroidota; class Bacteroidia; order Bacteroidales; family Bacteroidaceae; genus Bacteroides. The sequence continues at coordinate 8,333 of JAJPYW010000028.1, read as the reverse complement.
CGGCACCGGGAATATTGGCTACGGCATAATGCAGTATGCCATCTACTTCGTAAGTAGGTTCGCTGTGGGTGGTGGGGTGCGAAGTCTCGAAGCAACCACCTTGGTCGATGGCCACGTCGACGAGTACCGTGCCCGGCTCCATGAGCTTGAGCATGTCGCGGTTGATGAGGTGAGGCGTCTTGTCGCCCGGCACGAGCACCGAACCGATTACGATGTCGACGTCACGGATTTCCAGCATTATATTGTGATACGAAGAGTAGATGGTGGTGACATTGGGCGGCATGGAGATAGAGAGTTGCCTGAGCAGCGGAAGCGAGATGTCGGCGATGACAACACGGGCTTCCATGCCGGCGGCTACACGGGCGGCAGCCTGCCCCACGATGCCGCCGCCGAGCACCAATACCTTCACGGGCTTCACTCCGGGCACGCCGCAAATAAGCTTGCCTTTGCCGCCTTTGCTCTTCTGCAAATAGTATGCCCCGTTGATGGCGGCCATACGGCCGGCCACTTCGCTCATGGGAACGAGCAAGGGCAACGAGCGGTCGGGCAACTGCACCGTCTCGTAGGCGAGGCACACGCCGCCGCTCTTTATCATGGCACGGGTGAGTTCAGCGTCGCTTGCAAAATGGAAATAAGTGAAAAGCAGTTGTCCCTTCTTCACCAAGGGATATTCGGGCTCTATAGGTTCCTTCACCTTCACAATCATGTCGGCGGCGGCGTAGACGTCTTCTATCGAAGGCAATACCTTGGCGCCTGCCGAAACGTAGTCTTCATCGGGAAAACCACTGCCCTCTCCGGCTGTGTGCTGCACATATACTTCATGGCCGTGCTTTAATAGTTCTGCCACTCCTGCCGGTGTCATTCCGACACGGTTCTCACTGTTTTTAATCTCTTTTGGAATTCCAATTTTCATAATTCTTCGGGTTTTAAGTTAGACATTGACATAACGTCAGTGTGGCAAAGATAGTGATTAATCTTACTTATCCCCCATATCCAAGTACTTTTCCTGCCATTTTCTGAAATAAGCGGGTTTGTCGGTGAGAAGCACTCCGCCGGCGTCGATGAACAACTGGGTGGTGTCCGCTTCAACACAAAGCAGCCCGCCGTTCTCTTTATATATCTTGTAAGTGAAGTCCAACCGCGCCCCCGGATGATAGACATACAAGGTATGCACCACGGCCACGTCGTTCATGGCCAAGGGTGCCAAGTAGCGGATGCCGAGGTTGTAAACAGGCGCGTAGATGCCGGAGGCTTGCATGTCGGCGTAACCGATGCCTGCCCAACGGCGTCCGAACGATTCGCGCCCGTCTTCCATGTAGGCGACAAACGCACCGTGCCACACGCGCTGCATGGAGTCGATATCGCTGAACCGTACAGGTATGCGGCAAATGTCTTCCAGCGTCTTCATCCTACTGCCGCGTCACGGTACCGGCGTCGAACACGCCGCTGTCTACAGAGGTGTTGAACTCGTATTTGGAGAAGTCGTATTGAGTATAGTTCTCTCCCCGCTGGTAGATGCGCAGGCTGCGCAGCTCGCTTGATTTCAAGTCTATGGCCGCCACGCAGGAGGTGTACATCATCCTGCGTTTCATCTTGGCGTCGGTCGTGGCAGGCGTGATGGTCAGGGTGCAGGTGTTGCCTTGCGTGTCTATGTTCACGTCGGCCATGTCGGTCAGCGAAGCGTTGTCGTTGCCGGAAAGCAAGTTGCGGAATACATCGCGCAGCACTTCAAAAGGGTTGTCGCCCTTTCCGCTGGCTTTGGCCACGTGCTCTTTGCCGTCTTTCACCATGGTAAAGGTGTTGTCGGTGGCTATGAGCATCTCGCCGGTTTCTTTAAATACCATGCTTACACCTTCGGAATCCTTGTAATAGAAGTGTCCCGAGGTGACGGCGTCTTCGGTCAAGGCCGCGTTGTGGGTGGTTTGCGTCACTTGGGTGGTCAATGCCGTCACCCCTTTGTAGCGCCCGGCGGCTTTGCGGATGTCAGTCTGTTGGGCCGATGCCATACTTGCGGCGAGCGTGGCGGCAAGCAGTAGAGTAAACAGTCTTTTCATATCTTTCATTATTTTGGTTTATGTATATAATCCTCCGTTGATGGAAATCACCTCGCCGGTAATGTAAGCGGCATGGGGCGAGGCGAGGAACCCTACGAGTTCCGCCACTTCTTCGGGCGTGCCGAAACGCATGGCGGGGATGGTGTTCTTCAATGCCGCCTTGTCCAACCCTTCGGTCATGTCGGTCTCTATGAAGCCGGGCGCCACGGCGTTCACGGTTACCCGCTTGCGCGCCACTTCCAAAGCCAATGCTTTGGTGGCGGCGATGAGTCCGCCTTTAGCGGCGGAATAGTTGCTCTGTCCGGCCAAGCCTTTGATGCCGCTCACGCTCGCCACATTGACAATGCGCCCCTGCTTGTGCACGAGCATGGGCTGCAACACGGCCTGCGTTACGTTGTAGAAGCCGCTCAGCGTGATGTCGATTACCCGGTGCCAATCTTCCTCGGGCATGAATACAAGTATGTTGTCGCGGCGGACGCCGGCGTTGTTCACCAACACTTCGATGTAGTCGTCGGGGTGGGCGTCTTGCCACGCCTCAAGGACTGCCGCCACTTGGCTGCGTTTGCTCACGTCGAACATCAGTATCTCTCCGTCCCGGCCTTCTCCACGCACTGCATCCAACGTCTTTTGCGCCTCTACAGCGTTGCTTACGTAATTGATAAGGATGTCATAACCCATCCTTGCGAGTTTGACGGAGACGGCCCGGCCTATTCCCCGGCTGCCTCCGGTTACCAATGCGTACTTTTTCATTGTCCTATCTGGTTTTAATTTTCATTTCCTACGATTTTCCATACAGCTTCCCGCCCCAACACGCAGGCGCACGTGTGGAACGCCGTCATGGTCACGCCATGCACCCCGTGCAGCATCAGGCTCTGTCCTGTCTGTATCAAGTTGGGTATGGGAGTGCGCGGCGAGAGCATCGTGACAAGCGGGTTGCGGAAATCCTTGCGCGCGCCGTAAGCACTCCCTTCAGGGGTGAAGGTATAGTCGTGCCAAGTGAGCGGCGTGCTGGTGTAACAAGTGCAAGCGTCTTCCACGCCGGGCAGAAAGCGCGCGGCTAATTCCATGCACTCCCCGGCCACGCGCCTCTTCATGGCTTCGTAGCCGTCGCCCCGCTTGCCCGGCCGCGTGTGGAGCCACGGCTTGCATTGATTCCACAACATGGGGGTGAGCAAGTCCACTTGCCGGGTATATTCACTGCCGTCTTCGGGCACCCGGCAACTCACAAGCACGCCGTTCACATGGTTTTTGTCCCTATAAGCATCCCACACATTTCCCTTGCGGTAGATATAGCGGTTGTAGTTGAAATAGCGCAAGCGTCCGGGCGGAATGTTGAGTGACAGGGTAAACATGCCGAAGGTGTTCTCCAAATTGTCCATGCGGTTGCGGTAAGCCATTTTCATGCGGTCGCTTCGCTTGACCAACCGGCAAAGCCGCGCCGGATGGATGTCGCTGATGAACACACTGCCTTCATAACGCGCGCCGTCTGAAGAGGCCGCATACACCACCTTCCCATCTTTCTCCACCAACTCCTCTATTTGGGTGCCGCAGGTTATGTCGCCGCCTTGCGAAAGGATGCCATCGAGCAGTTTACGTATAATTTGCGCGCCCTCGCCCTTCAGCCGCCAACTGCTTTCTATGAAACTGCCGTTACCGTGCAGGAAGGTGAACAAGGGAAGAGATTCTTTCCGCAGTTCCATTTTCATGGAAGTGCCGCTCAGTACATCAATGAGCAACGAATCGTGGAACTGCCCGTTCAGGTATTGCCACGCGCTTGTCTCCATCAGTCCGGTCGTAAAGGCCGACATTTCCTCCCCACGGGGGTTGAGGGCGGCAAACTGACAAGCCGCAGCGCGCCTGAGCAACGCCGCATAACGCTCGAGGGCCGCGCGCTCCGCAGGGAAATCTTCCGCAAGCCGCCCCGTGAAAGCGTCGTATCCTTGGGCGAAGGCAAAGGTGCGTTCCCCCACCGTCACGAGGTCGAAGCCGCCGGCGTCCATGCGCTGCCAAGGTAAATCGAGCAGACCTAAATACTTGAAGGCGGCGTGCAACGACTGCCCTTCCTCCAATCCACCCACGTAGTGAAAGCCGGTATCGAAGGTTTGCCTGTCCCGGCGGTAGCTCTGCAGACAGCCTCCCGGTTGCTTGCCCTGCTCGACTATCAGCACGCTGCGTCCGTGTTTGCCAAGGATGTAGCCGCAAGCCAATCCACCCAATCCACTGCCTATGATGACTACGTCGTACTTCATACATTCCTTTTTTCCCTTCCTTGCAGCCAGCCGAAGACGGCGGGTTGCGCCACATACGAAAGCACCACCGCCGAAACCAACCCCACCAACGTGGAGAAGCCCACGGAAAGAATGGCGGGATGCTTGGCGAAGAGCATGGAGCTGACCGTGACCACCAAGGTGACGGCACTGAAGAATATTGCTGTTTTATGGTAGCCAAGCAAGCGGGCGTCCTTTCCGTAGCCGGTGAGTCCGTTCATCACGAAGATGCTGTAGTCCACCCCGATGCCGAAAATAAAGGTAGAGATGATGATGTTTATCAGGTTGAACTTCAAGCCGAATATATCCATTGCCCCCAACACGATCAACCAGCTCAGCAGGATGGGCAGGAACGCCAGCAAGGTGTGCTTCAAGTTGAAGCGGAAACTCAGCAGCAACACCACGAAGACAAACAACATCGACACCCATTGCAGCACGTTGAAGTCATTGTTCATGGCCGTGAGCGAGTCCATGGTATAATAATAGGTGTCGAGCACCATCAGGTTGGGCTGGGTGGCCACGGCGTCGCATATACGGTAATAGTCGGTCGCGTGGCTGTGCACCGTGTCGTTGGTGCACCTTACGGAGGTGAAGCAGAGGTACTGGCCGTCGTACGACCGCTCCATCAAGGTAGAGAGGTAGCCCGGCGGAATAATGCCGGCTTCGTATAGCGCGTCGGGCTCATAGTCGGCCGTGGCGCTCTCGAAGAAGGGCTCGAACGCTTCGGGGCGCAGCCCGGCTTGGGGCGCGGTGGCGGCGATGAGCCGGCGCACTTCCTGCAACCGCTCGTTGGTCCAGTAGCGTTTCCACGCGTCGATGCGCGCTTGTTGCACCTGCAAGGGGATGAACAGTTTGTCCGTGTGCGTATAACTCTTCACCAACCCCTCCTTTTGCAGGGAGTCGAGCTTTTGATTCAGCAGGGCGAAATGCGTTATGGCTTCTTCCATGGTCTGGCCCGAAGCGGCGAAGTACTTCTGTTTGTCGGCGGTATAAGTCTTGTCGCGCAGCAAGTTCTCGGAATAAGTGGTGCGCGTCTCTTTGAATCCCAAGTTGTGCATGTCGGCGTCAAATTGCGTGCCGCGCGCCACGTAAAAGACTATACATACGAGCGCGACCACGGCGATAACCCACAGCAGCGCTTTCTTGCGGTGGAACGGATAGGCGTTGACGCGGTCTATGGCGGCGAAGGCGCGGCGGTTCAAGCGGTTCTTTTCCGGGCGCAGCAACTGTGGCAGGTAGACGAGGCTGAACGCCGTGGTGCCCGTAATGGCAAAGGCGGCAAACAGCCCGAAGTCCTGCAAGAGGGCGGCGTCGATGAAGATAAGCCCCATGAACGAGCCTATGGTGGTGAGACAACCCAAGCAGACCGGCTTTACTTCGTCGCGCAGCACTTGCTCGGGATGGCCCACATATTTATAGTGCGTGAGCACGTGCAGCACGTAACTCATGGCCACACCCAGCACCACGGCGCCGATGCCCAGCGCCATAAGCGAGAATTCTCCCTTGATGAAATACATCATGGCCAGTCCGAACAACGTGCCGAACAGCACGGGCAACAGCAGCAGCGGCAGCGTGTCGCGGTTGTGGAAGCACACCATCAGGAAAATGACGACCAAGAGCAGCGACACGCCGATGGTGGCCGCCAAGTCGTGCTTTATTTGCGAAGCGTTGTAAAAGCCGCTTGCCGGCGTGCCGTGATAAGAGATGTACACATCGGGATCGCTCTTGGAGAACACCTCTATGAGCTTGTTCAACCGGCGGTACAACGCCGATCCTTGCCCCGTGTCGGCAGCCGTCAGGCTTGGAGTGAGGAAAGCCACGCACACGGTGGAGTCGGGCACGAAGAAGTGACCGTCTATGGTGCGGTAGCCACCCGTACCCCTTTCGGTGAGCGGCTTCATCTCTTCGGCCAACAACGCGCGCAGCCCTATAGGGTCGGTCAACACCGCTTCGGGGAACATCGAGCCGAAGTCGCCCGTCAAGTCACGGCGGTTCTGCACCATCTGCCGGGCAAAGTGTTCTTGCGTGAGCATCGTGTCGACGCGGGCATAAATGGATGTATCCACGTAAGCGGGCAGGTGCTCGCTCAAGTAGTCTATGGCGTCGGGCAGCAAGTCGTCCGAAAGGTAGTAGAAAGCGTCGCACAGCGGTTCTGCCTCCCCGCCCGGCGTGGCGCCCGTTGCCTGCAAGGAGTCGATGAAAGCGTCGCACACTTCGGCGGTGCGTTCCGTGGAAACACCGTCCGTCTGCTCGAAAAGCAGGAACGTCATGTCCTTGATGCGCAGGTTGGCAAAGGTGAGTTTGATGCTTCCGTCCTCGTTCTTCGACGAGGGCATCAGCTTGTTCAAGTCCTCTTCAAGATGGATTTGCGCGGCGAAGTAGCCGAAGAAGAGAAACAAGCAAGCCAACGAAATCCAGTAGACGGCACGGTGGCTGCGGAAGAAGCGGTAAATGCGGATGCACAAGGTTGTCATACGGTCAATTCTCCTTTCAATTCCATGTAAGTGCGCGCGGCGTCGGAAAGGGTGGCGGTGATTTCATATCCTTCCCCGTCGGGCGTCAAGTCTATCTTTACTTCCAACTCGGGGCACGTCGCCGGCGTGACGACCGCCGTCATGCGGCAACGGCGTATGCCGCCGAAGCGCAGCCGCCGTCCCGTCAGCCGGCAGGCACACTCCTTTACGGTCTCAATGTTGCACACACCGGGAGAGACGGGGTTGCCGGGGAAGTGCCCTTGGTAGACCTCGCAGTCGGGGCGCAGGGCAATGTGGAACAAACCGCTCAATCCGTCGGCGCGCATGCTCTTTATTTCGTAGTAGTTGTTTTCCAAATGCATGGCATCTATACCTTATTATATATGGCACACCGACGGCCTCACTTGCCCGGGCTGATAAAGATTTTCATCTGCGTCTCGGCCACGGTCTCGCCGCCCGCGCGCGTTTCGCCCCAGAGCAACCTTACACCGGCGGCTTCCGCTCCCATGCGGATGCACGTAAGCAGTTCATCACCTGTCCGGGGCAGGCGGTGGCAGCGGAAACGCTTCACCTCGCCTATATAGCCCATGGGCGGATCCACGGCGCCGGCAAGCTTGGCCATATATCCGGCAAAAGCCGAAGCCGACTGGGCGATGTGCTCTATCAGCCCCACGTCTTCCAGCCGCCCCTCCTCGTCGAGGAAGAAGTTGCCGGGCCTGATGGTGAAGCAAGTGTGCGCCTCGTCACCCTCCACGCTTACCAACGCGTCCACCATCAAGACTGGCGCGCGTTGCAAGAGCAGCGCTTTGATGTCCACCTGCATCATCAGGCCGGCAGATGCGTGAGGATGTAATCATACAGGTCGTTGAAGGTCTTGATGGCGCGCAGTTCCGTCACGGGTATCTTCACCTTGTACGTCTGTTGTACCAATGCCACCAAGTCTACCAAGCTCAGGCTGTCCAAGTGCAGTGTGTCCTTTACGTTGGCCTCGGGCAGGAAAGAAGATGCTTCTACTTCAAATTCTTCGGCTAAAAGGTCGTTTACTTGTGCTACGATTTCTTCGCGTGTCATGATTTATATGTTTAAACAGGTTGATGTGATATGTTTCTTACAAGAAGTGTGGAGTTCGTCCCGCCGAAGCCGAAGGAGTTGGAAAGGAACAAGTCGAAGTGTTTCCCCCTTCGTTCGGGCACCACGTCGATGCAAGCCGTCTCTTCATCGGGACGCTCGAAATTAAGGTTGGCGGCGATGAAGTCGTTCTTCATCATCAGCATCGAGTAGATGATTTCGCTGGCGCCCGCCATCCACATTTCATGCCCCGTCTGGCTTTTGGTGGAGGTGACGGGCACGCTACGGCAGCCGAACACACGGGCGATGGCTTGCGCCTCGCGGCTGTCGCCCACGTGGGTGGAAGTGGCGTGCGCGTTGATATAGCCCACTTCCGAAGGCATGACGCCGCCACACTGAAGGCACAATTCCAACGAGCGTGCCGGGCCGTCCACGTTGGGTGTGGATATATGGTCGCCGTTGCCCGAGAA
>JAJPYW010000051.1 GCA_021204715.1 Prevotellaceae bacterium | reverse complement strand
CCGGAGAAAAAGGTGTCATAATCAAAGTATTGGGACACGGAGGTTTCCGCAAGCGTATTGTGGAAATGGGATTTATTAAAGGAAAGGTAGTGGAGGTGTTGCTGAACGCCCCCTTGAAGGACCCCATCAAGTACAAGGTGATGGGGTATGAAATCTCTTTAAGGAGGCAGGAAGCGGGCATGATTGAAATCTTGAGCGAGCAGGAGGCCGGGAAGCTGGATGTTTCCGAGCTCTCCCTGAATCCCGATGTCGAACGGGGCATCGGCGAGGACACGCGGACAGACGACGATGATTTGGAACGCATGGCGTTGAGCCGGCGGCGCACCATCAACGTGGCGCTGGTAGGGAACCCCAATTGTGGGAAAACCTCCCTTTTCAACGTAGCTTCGGGCGCCCACGAGCGCGTGGGCAATTACGGCGGGGTGACGGTCGACGCCAAAGACGGCTGGTTCGATTACGAAGGATACCACTTCCGCCTCATCGACCTGCCGGGCACCTACTCTCTTTCGGCCTATTCGCCCGAAGAAGTCTATGTGCGCCACCACATCATCGACAAGACGCCCGACATCATCATCAACGTGGTAGACGCCTCCAACTTGGAGCGCAACCTCTACCTCACCACCCAACTCATCGACATGAACGTGCGCATGGTCATCGCCTTGAACATGTACGACGAGTTGGAGCAGAGCGGCAACAAGTTGGACCACAAGCAGCTTGGCAAGCTCTTGGGCGCTCCTGTTATCCCCACCGTGGGACACAAGGGAAAAGGCATCGACGAGCTGTTCCATACCATCATCAGGATGTACGAAGAAGGAGAACAAGCCGTAGGCTTCCGTCACATCCACATCAGCCACGGAGCGGAAATAGAACGCAGCATCGAGGAGGTGAAACGCATGGTGAGAAAAAACGAGGACATCCGTTCCCATTACTCCACGCGTTTCCTCTCCATTAAATTGTTGGAAAACGACCGTGACGTGGAGAAGTTGATAAAGGAGATGCCGGGCGGCGAGGAGATACTGCGCGTGCGCGACGAGGAAGAGCAGCGGCTGCACAATGTGCTGAAAGTGGAGAGCGAGCAGGCCATTACCGACGCCAAGTACGGCTTCATCGCCGGTGCCATGCGGGAGACCTTCGTAGACAACCACATCGACACGAACCATGCCACGCGCATCATCGATTCCTTCGTGACGAACCGTGTGCTTGGCTTCCCGCTCTTTTTCATCTTCCTTTTCGTGATGTTCTGGGTTACCTTCACCGTCGGCCAGTACCCCATGGACTGGATTGACGCCGGCGTGGGCGCTATAGGCGACTTCTTAGAGGCCAATATGCCCGAAGGCATCTTGAAGGCGATGATTGTAGACGGCATCATCGCCGGCGTGGGCGCCGTCATAGGCTTCCTGCCCCAGATTCTCATTCTCTACCTGTTCATATCTTTCATGGAAGATTGCGGCTACATGGCGCGCGCGGCCTTCATCATGGACAAGGTGATGCACAAAATAGGACTGCACGGAAAGTCGTTCATCCCCTTCATCATGGGCTTCGGCTGCAACGTGCCGGCAGTCATGGCCACCCGCACCATCGAGAACCGCCGCAACCGCTTGGTTACGATGCTCATCCTGCCCATGATGAGCTGTTCGGCACGCTGGCCGGTATACGTGATGATGGTGGGCGCCTTCTTCGCCGTGAAATACCAGTCGCTTGTGATGCTCGCCTTGTACATCTGCGGCTTCATTGTGGCGGCGTTGATGAGCTTGGCCTTCAGCAAATGGTTGGTCAAGGGCGACGACACACCCTTCGTCATGGAGTTGCCGCCCTACCGCTTCCCCACGCGCAAGGCCATCTTCCGCCACACGTGGGAGAAAGGCAAGCAGTACTTGAAGAAGATGGGTACCATCATTCTGGTAGCCAGCATCGTGGTGTGGGCGTTGGGTTACTTCCCCCACCACGAGGAACTCGACCAACAGGAGCAGCAGGAACAGAGCTACATAGGACGCATGGGCAAAGCCATCGAGCCCATATTCAGCCCCCAAGGCTTTGACTGGAAGCTCGACGTGAGCCTCATCGCCGGCGTGGGCGCCAAAGAGATTGTAGCCTCCACCATCGGCATACTCTACATCAACGACGACAGCGTGGCCGAAGAAGAGGACTCTGACGAGGCCGTGGCTTCCGACGGCGACGAGGAACTCAGTCAGACAGAGAAATACCAAGTATTGCGCGAGGCTATGGAAGAGAACGGCATCACGCCCCGCACGGCCTTCGCCTACCTGCTTTTCACGCTGCTCTACTTCCCCTGCATCGCCACCATCGCGGCCATTAAAGGCGAGACGGGCAGCTGGAAATGGACCATCTTCGCCGCCGCCTACACCACGGTAGTGGCATGGGTGGTATCGGCACTGTTCTATCAAATAGGAGGATTGTTCGTATGAGTCATTGGCAAGAATGGGTAGTGGCGTTGGTATTGTTGGCGTGCGCCGTGCGCATAGGCAAGCGTCTCTACGCCACCTTCCGCGCCTCCAAAGAAGGCCGCGGCGCCTGCGGCTGCTGTGCGGGCAGTTGCCACTGCGACAAAATGAAAGAGGGCAAGAGAGAAAACCGTTACGGACAGCCCGGTGAAAAAGCAGTTTCAACGCCAGCCTGCTGTTGTGAAGAGCCTGCGGCAGAGACCGGTACAAAGCCTGTCAGCCGCTGTCATGACGAGACGGCGGGAAAAAAGCATAAATGTTGTTGCGGATAGTTGGTGGTTTGAAAAATTTGCCCTATCTTTGCCACCGCACTTTCGGGGAGAACGTGTTCCTCCCGAAGATTGGTACCTTGGATGAGTGGTTCAGTCAGTGGTCTGCAAAACCATTTACGGCGGTTCGAATCCGCCAGGTACCTCCCACCCTCCCCCGGGAAAGCCTCGTAAAAGACGCTTGTCGTCCGCACGGGGCTTTCTTTTTTGCGGCACTCGTGGTTTTTTGTCACGCTGCACAGACTACCTTTGGTTCTGGCTTGACGGCATGCGGGCGGTCAGGATGTGGAATCGGCCTTACGTTTCTTGCTCGAACCTGCGCAACAGCTCGATCTCTTCTGCCCATAACGGTTCATCGGGCGTTTCGAGGATGACGGGTATGCCCTCAAAGCGGCTGTCTTGCATGAAACGCTTGAAGAAGTCCATGCCCAAAAGCCCCTTGCCGATGCTTTCGTGGCGGTCTACCCGGCTGCCCAAGGCTTTCTTCGTGTCGTTCAAGTGGACGCCGCGCAGGTAACGGAAGCCGACGGTCTCTTCGAACTCTTGGAACACGCTGTCGTAGGCGCCTACAATATCGTAGCCCGCGCTGTAGGTGTGGCAGGTGTCCAAGCAGACGCCCACGCGCGACTTGTCCTCCACACGGTCTATGATGTATTTCAATTGCCAGAAAGCGTTGCCCACGTTACTGCCCTGCCCTGCCGTGTTCTCGATGACGGCCGTAACGCCACACGTCTTCTCCAAAGCCATGTTGATGGACTGCGCCACCCTGTCCAAGCACGCCTCAACCGAAATCTTGCCCAAGTGGGAGCCGGGATGGAAGTTCAGCAGTTGCAGCCCCAACGCTTCGCACCGCTTCATCTCGTCCATGAACGAGGCGCGGCTCTTGGCTATCTCCTCCTCTCCGGGATGCCCCAAATTGATGAGGTAGCCGTCGTGGGGAAGGATATAGCGGGCGTCGAACCCGTAATCCATGCAGTTCCGGCGGAACTGCGCTATGCTCTTTCCCGACAAGGGCTTGGCTATCCATTGGCGTTGGTTTTTGGTAAACAAGGCGAAGGCATCGGCGCCTATCAAGTGGGCGTTCAGCGGTGCCGATTCTACGCCGCCGCTTGCCGACACGTGTGCTCCTATCCGTTTCATCTGGCTCTTTTTTTGATTGGTTTTTGTTGCAAAGAAACGAAAAAAGCGTAAATTGTGGAAACATACGTGCCGCAATTCGGGGCACGTATGTGAAAAGATGTAATTCTTCTTGTTTTTTAAGTGGAAAAGAGTTCACCGTTACCGAAACAATAGTACCTTTGTGATGCGAAAAGGAGGATTTTTGGAACAGATGATGCGCCTAAATAGTATAAAAGAACTTATCAACCAAGGGGATGTGGAGCGGGCAATAACCGAAATAGGCAAGTTGCTGCATGGAGATTTTCCCTTTAAAGACGAGGCGTATTATCTATGCGGGAATGCTTACCGTAAGTTGGGAAACTGGCAACAGGCACTCAACAATTACCGCCGCGCCATCGACTTGAACCCCGCCAGTCCCGCCTTCCAAGCTTACCGGGCGGTGATGGATATCCTCGAATTCTACAACAAGGAGATGTACAACCAATAATCAATAAACTGAAGCGATAATTATGGCTAAATTCAAAGGAGCAATCGTAGTGAACACGGAACGTTGCAAGGGATGCAACCTGTGTGCCGTGGCCTGCCCGCTCAGCGTGATAGCCCTCTCCAAGGAGGTGAATGCCAAGGGGTATAGATATGCCCTACAAGTGTTGGATGATACGTGCAACGGGTGCAGTTCCTGCGCCATCGTCTGCCCTGACGGGTGTATTTCAGTTTATAAATTAAGAATAGACGAAAAATAGGTTCTTTATGGCAGAAGAGATTGTTTTGATGAAGGGAAACGAGGCCATCGCCCATGCAGCCGTGCGCTACGGCGTGGACGGTTACTTCGGTTATCCCATCACGCCCCAGTCGGAAATCTTGGAGACGCTCTCCGAGTTGAAGCCATGGGAGACAACAGGTATGGTGGTGCTGCAGGCTGAAAGTGAGCTGGCCGCCATCAACATGGTGTATGGAGGTGCCGCAAGCGGCAAGAGAGTGATGACATCCTCGTCCAGTCCGGGCGTGAGCCTCAAACAAGAGGGTATATCCTACTTGGCCGGGTGCGAGTTGCCGGGCCTCGTGGTGAACGTTATGCGTGGCGGTCCCGGATTGGGCACCATTCAGCCCAGCCAGTCTGATTACTTCCAAGCTACCAAGGGCGGCGGTCACGGCGACTACCGGCTCATCACACTTGCCCCCGCTTCGGTGCAGGAGATGGCCGACTTCGTGGGGCTTGGATTCGACTTGGCCTTTAAATACCGCAACCCGGCATTGATTCTTGCCGACGGTGTAATCGGGCAGATGATGGAGAAGGTGGTGCTGCCTGCTTACCGTCCGCGCCGCACCGAAGAAGAGGTGATAGCCCAGTGCCCATGGGCCACGACGGGCAAGACGCGCGGGCGCAAGCCCAACATCATCACCTCGCTTGAAATGCAGCCCGAGGCCATGGAGAAGAACAACTTGCGTTTCCAGGCCAAGTATAGGGAGATTGAAGCTAAAGAGGCTCGTTTCCAAGAGATAGACTGCGAAGATGCCGAGCTGCTCATCGTGGCGTTCGGCTCGATGGCCCGCATCGGGCAGAAGGCCATGGAGACGGCCCGCGAGGAGGGTATCAAGGTGGGCATCCTGCGTCCCATTACCTTGTGGCCTTTCCCCACAGAGGCTTTGGTGGAATTGGCCGCCCGGGTGAAGGGCATCCTCGTGACCGAGCTGAATGCCGGACAGATGATTGAAGACGTGCGCTTGGCCGTGAACGGAATGGTGCCCGTGGAGCACTTCGGCCGTTTGGGGGGCATCGTGCCCGACCCCGATGAAATTGTCGCCGCGCTCAAACAGCGGTTCGGCAAGTAACCTCGACTATGGAATATATCTATTGCCACTTTAAAGATATATTGACGGGAAGGAGACAAGACAAATGAATACCGATAAAATAAGAAGCGTGTTGAACATCCTTTTCTTGGTGCTTGCGGTGGCGGCGGTAGTCATCTATTTCACGGCAAAAGGGGATTTCAAACTGTTCATCTATGTGTGCGGCGCCGCCATTTTCGTGAAGTTGATGGAGTTCTTCATACGCTTCACCATGCGATAAAAGGAGATATGTCATGACGAAAGAAGAAATTATACAACAAGGAACCTTGGTAGCCGGCAAGCCGGCGCTCTTGAACGACAACCCCATGCACTACTGCCCCGGTTGCAGCCACGGCGTGGTGCACAAGTTGGTGGCCGAAGTCATCGAGGAGATGGGCATGGAGGAGAAAGCCATAGGCATCTCTCCTGTGGGGTGTGCCGTGTTCATGTACAACTACATAGACATCGACTGGCAGGAGGCCGCCCATGGCAGGGCGCCCGCCGTTGCCACCGCCATCAAGCGCCTTTGGCCCGACCGTTTGGTGTTCACTTATCAGGGCGACGGCGACTTGGCCTGCATAGGCACGGCCGAGACCATACACGCCTTGAACCGCGGGGAGAACATCACCCTCATCTTCATCAACAACGCCATTTACGGCATGACGGGCGGGCAGATGGCGCCCACTACCTTGGTGGGCATGAAGACTTCCACCTGTCCTTACGGACGCGACGTGCGCCTGCACGGTTATCCTTTGAAGATGGCCGACATCGCCGTCTCCTTGGAGGGCACGGCCTACGTGACGCGCCAAAGCGTGCACACCGTGGCGGCCATCCGCAGGGCCAAGAAGGCCATCCGCAAAGCCTTCGAGAACTCCATGACCGGCAAGGGCAGCAACTTGGTGGAGATTGTGTCCACCTGCTGCGCGGGCTGGAAGATGACGCCCGAACAGGCGAACCACTGGATGGAAGAGCACATGTTCCCCTTTTATCCGCTGGGCGACTTGAAGGATAAATAAGTTTTTTTCTCTGTCAACGAAAGAACAACATAGAACCATGCAAAAGAGTGAAATCATCATAGCGGGCTTCGGCGGCCAAGGGGTGCTGTCAATGGGGAAAATATTGGCCTACTCGGGGCTCATGGAGGGCAAGGAAGTATCATGGATGCCTGCCTACGGGCCCGAACAACGCGGCGGAACGGCCAACGTGACGGTCATTGTGGGCGACGAGCGCATCTCCTCGCCCATATTGAGCCGGTATGACGCGGCCGTCATCTTGAACCAGCCCTCACTCGACAAGTTCGAGCAGAAAGTGAAGCCGGGCGGGGTGCTTGTATTCGACGGTTACGGCATCATACACCCGCCCACACGCAAGGACATACATATCTACCGCATCGACGCCATGGACGCGGCCAACGAAATGCACAACGCCAAAGCCTTCAACATGATTGTGTTGGGCGGGCTGCTCAAGATTATGCCCATCGTGACGTTGGAGAACGTCATCAAAGGCTTGAAGAAGACTTTGCCGGAACGCCACCACCACTTGATACCGATGAACCAAGAGGCCATCATGCGCGGCATGGAGTTGATTAAAGAAGTGTCTTGACATCGCGGGAAATTTGCACAAGTCTGTATAATGTCGTATCTTTGTGCCGGTTATGGGACGACGGATTGTATGGACATATCTATTCTTGTTTGTCATAATCGGTACGGCGGGGGCGCAAGAGACGCTCTATGACGCCAATGGCAACCAGATTGACCCGACAACACGGCCAAATGAGTTAAGGGACAGCCTTTTCAATGATGTGGAGAGCCCGGCCCCCAAGCTTTATATGTGGACCTTGGAGGAAAAGTTAGGCGAACGCAACTTCATACCCGCCGACACTGCCAGCTTTAATTTCCAGAACACGAACTTGGTGGAAGGCATGACCGGGCAATACAACTACTTGGCCAACTTGGGTTCCCCGCGCCTGTCGCGCGTGTTCTTCGAGCGGCGCGACCCGGAGCCCACCATCTTCTTGGAGCCTTTATCCAGCTTCTACCAACGGCCGGGCGAGATGAAGTTCACCAACAGCAACGTGCCATATACAAACCTCACTTACTACAAGGCGGGAAGCAAGATAAACGGCGAGGAACGTTTCCGTTCCTACTTCTCGGTCAACGCCGGCAAGGAGACGGCCGTGGGCTTCTTGTTCGACTACCTTTACGGGCACGGTTACTACCAGAACTCGGCGACGGCTCATTTCAACGCCGGCTTGTTTGCCAGCTACATCGGCGAAAGGTACCAGATGCACGTGATGTACAACAATTACTTCTTCAAGATGAACGAGAACGGCGGTATCATGGACGACCAGTACATCACCCGTCCCGAAAACATGGCCGAAGGCAAGCGGGCTTACGAGTCGACCACCATACCGGTGAACCTTGACGGTACCTCGAACCGCAACCACGACTTCTTCATCTACCTGACGCACCGTTACCGTGTGGGCTTCACGCGCACCACCACCACTATCAAAGAACGGCAGAGCGCGCCCAAACCGGAAGAAGAGGAAAAGGAAGGGAATAATGAGGAAATTGGAGGAAAGAATGAAGAAAATGTAGGAAAGGTAATGGCTGACAGCTTGGCTGTGGCTTCCCTCGACTCAACAGCCATTCCCCCGGTGCTGATGGATACCATCGTCACGGAAGAGTTCGTGCCGGTGACCAGCTTCATCCATACCTTGAAAGTGGAGCGTTCCCGCCACCGGTACACGTCAAAATCGGAGAGCGCGGGCGATTACGACAACACCTATTTCGACGATACGGGCAGCCGTGACACCACGGTGGCCATAAGCGTGAAGAACCTCTTCGGCATAGCCTTGTTGGAAGGCTTCAACAAATATGCCAAGTCGGGGCTGACGGCCTACATCTCGCACAAATTCAGCCGCTACTATCTTATGGACATGGACACGGCCGTCCACCGGCGCAAGGCCTACACCGAGCAGGAAATCTATGTGGGCGGCGAGCTTTCCAAACGACAAGGGCAGACGCTGCACTACAACGTGGACGGCGAGCTTGGCATCATGGGCAAGGCGCTCGGGCAGTTCCGGGTGAACGGGCAGATAGACTTGAACTTCCACTTCTGGAAAGACACGTTGAGCCTGCGCGCCAAGGGATTGGTGGAGAACACGCTCCCCAGTTTCTACATGCGCCATTACCACTCCAACCACTTCGCTTGGGACAACGATGACTTGGACAAGGAGTTCCGCACGCGCGTGTGGGGAGAATTGGAGATATCCCGTTGGGGCACGTTCCTGCAAGCGGGTGTGGAGAA
Source organism: Prevotellaceae bacterium (assembly GCA_021204715.1). Taxonomy (GTDB): domain Bacteria; phylum Bacteroidota; class Bacteroidia; order Bacteroidales; family Bacteroidaceae; genus Bacteroides. The sequence continues at coordinate 2,716 of JAJPYW010000051.1, read as the reverse complement.
CGTGAAGAACTATACCTATTTCAACCAGAATTCCGTCCCCACGCAAGAGAGCGGCAACATACAAGTGCTCTCGGCCATCTTGAGGCAGAATTTCCACTTGGGCGTGTTGCACTTGGACAACGAGGTGGTGTGGCAGAAGTCGAGCAACGCGAGGGTGCTTCCCTTGCCCCAGCTCTCGCTGTACCACAACCTTTACCTTTTGGGCAAAGTGGCCAAGAAGGTGCTCACGGTGCAGCTTGGCGCCGACGTGCGCTATTTCACGAAGTATTACGCGCCCGGCTACACACCCGCCATCCAGCAGTTCCGCCTGCAGCCCGACGACGACTTGGTGGAGATAGGAGGCTACCCCATTGTCAACGTCTACGCCAACGTGCACTTGAAGCACACGCGCATCTTCGTGATGATGTACCATGTAAACCAAGGAATGGGCGAGCCCAACTACTTCTTGGTCCCCCACTACCCCATCAACCCCCGTCTGTTCAAGATAGGAATATCGTGGAACTTCTATGATTGACGTCATGCATAATTGAAAAGAGATGAAGCGGACCAAATTGTTGAAATACTTGGCATTGGGATTGGTGGCAGCCATAGCCGCCACATACGTGTGGCACCCGGCGCGCGACAAGGGGCAGGCCCGCGACTACAAGGAGATAGCCCGCGAAGGAGTGTTGCGTGCCGTGACCGAGTACAACTCCTTCGGCTTCCACGCGGCCGGTGACTCGGCAGGAGGATACTATTATGCTTTGTTGCAGGCTTTCGCCCGGGAGCACGGCTTGCAGTTGGAGGTGACGCCCCTGATGGAGTTCGGCGAGCGTTTGAAAGGGCTGGCCGAGGGCAAGTACGACCTTATCGCCGACGGCATGCCCGTAGTGACCGAGATGAAAGACTCCCTGCTGTTCACCCTGCCCGTGACGCTCAACCGGCAAGTGTTGGTGCAGCGCAAAGCCCCCGCAGATGAAGAAGCGGCGGCAGATGGTAGAGAGCGGCGCACCCCATACATCAGCAGCTCGCTCGACTTGGCCGGCAAGACATTGCATGTAGTAAAAGACTCGCCCGTGAAGCTGCGCCTGCGCAACTTGGAAGAAGAGATAGGCGACACCATCTATGTGGAAGAAGTGGCGCGTTACGGGCCCGAACAGCTTGTCGCGCTCGTGGCCCACGGCGACATTGACTATGCGGTGTGCGACGAGAACATCGCCCGCTCGGTGGCCGCCACGCTGCCCGGCATAGACATCAGCACGGCCATCAGCTTCACCCAGTTCTACGCATGGGCGGTAGACAAGCGCTCGCCGGTGCTGCTCGACAGCCTCGACGCATGGTTGGGACGGCAGCGCCCCGCCTGGACCGAGAACCATGACAAACGATAATAAACACAGTAAAGAAGGAATATAAAGATGGGAACAATTACAGCCGAAAGCATTGTCAACGACTTGCGTTATCTACAGTTGTTGTCGCGCAGTTTTCCGACCATTGCCGATGCAAGCACGGAAATCATCAACCTGACAGCCATTCTGAACCTGCCTAAAGGGACGGAACACTTCTTGACCGACATCCACGGCGAGTACGAGGCCTTCCAGCACGTATTGAAGAACGCTTCGGGCGCGGTGAAGCGGAAAGTAGACGAAATCTTCGGGCACACGTTGCGCGAAAGCGAGAAAAAGGAGTTGTGTACCTTGATATACTACCCCCAAGAGAAACTGCAATTGGTCAAGGAGCGCGAGGACGATTTAGAAGACTGGTACCTGATAACCTTGAACCAATTGGTAAGAGTATGCCAGAACGTCTCCTCCAAGTACACCCGTTCGAGGGTGAGCAAGGCCATGCCCCCCGAGTTCTCCTACATCATCCACGAGTTGCTGCACGAATCGAGCGTCGACCCCAACAAGGAAGCCTACATCAACGGCATCATCAGCGCCATCATCTCCACCAAGCGCGCCGACGACTTCATCATCGCCATGTGCAACCTGATACAACGCCTCACCATCGAGGTGCTGCACATCGTGGGCGACATCTACGACCGCGGGCCGGGCGCGCACATCATCATGGACACGCTGTGCGACTACCACAACTTCGACATCCAGTGGGGCAACCACGACATCCTGTGGATAGGCGCGGCCTCGGGCAACGACGCCTGCATAGCCAACGTCATCCGCACGGCCATGCGTTACGCCAACTTGGGCACCTTGGAAGACGGCTACGGCATCAACCTGCTTCCCCTTGCCACCTTCGCCATGGAAGCCTACAAGGACGACCCGTGCACCCTGTTCATGCCCAAGATAGACTACAACGACATACAAGGCAACAGCGAGAAGACCATCCGCCTCATCGCCAAGATGCACAAGGCCATCACCATCATCCAGTTCAAGTTGGAAGCCGAAATCATCGACCGCCGCCCCGAGTTGGGCATGGAAGGACGCAAGCTCCTGCACTTGGTGGACTACAAGCGCGGCGTGTTCGTCTGCGGCGGAAAAGAGTACCCCATGCGCGACACCCTGTTCCCCACCGTCGACCCGGCCCATCCCTACCGGCTCACCCCGGAAGAGCGCGAGCTGGTCGACAAGATACACGCCTCGTTCATGAACAGCGAGAAATTGGCCAAGCACATGCACTGCCTGTTCACCTACGGCAGCATGTTCTTGGTAAGCAACAGCAACCTGCTCTACCACGCCTCCATCCCCATGAACGAAGACGGCACGTTCAAGCAAGTGCGCATCGG
>JAJPYW010000075.1 GCA_021204715.1 Prevotellaceae bacterium | reverse complement strand
AACCGGACCAACCCTTGTCGCATCATCAGGCAAGGGATGATTTCCACACTGCAAAAGTAGACAATTAAAAGCAAAATGCCATGCAAATTGTTACAAAAAAGCTTTATCCATTTGTAAAACACCAATATTTTAAACAAAAGTACCAAAATGAGGCCTACAACAAGTACTATTTGAAGGCTCAAATTGAAATAAACTATGAGCAAGACGAGCGGGAAAAGTGCGAACCCCAAATAATAAAGCAGCGTGGAATAGGATTCCAACCATTGCGATACTACGCTTCTGTCAAAGAATATCCAACCGAGGAAGGTGTAGAGCAACCACTTGACAAAGAGGTAGAGCAAGCATGCGCCCGTGTAGAGGCTCAGCAGGATGAAGGGAGTGGATTGGTGCAACAACCGGGGGTACTTGTCGATGGAGCAGTCGAAGAAGTATATGCCGCATAGCACACAGGTTTGTAAGAGCAGGAGCAACAGGTAGCGCAGGTCGCTGGCCGAGGAGGTGGTGAAGATGCTGGGACGTTCACGGTGCAGCAGGAAGTCTTTGGCCAACTGTTGCAGGAACTTGCGGCTGCGCGAAAGAATGTAGGCGGAGAGGAAAAAGCAACCGATCAGGATGGCGGTGATGCCGTTGTCCATCCGCGGGGTGTAGGGCATGGGGATGCCTTCCAATCCTGCCGCTACTGTACAAAGGCTCCAAACCGTCATCATGGCCTTCTTAGATTGCCGTCGTATTGTCAAGGAAGGGGCTACAAACCGAATGAGGCTTTAACCCGTTCCACGTAGTCTAATTTCTCCCACGTGAACAGTTCAACAGTGAGGGTTTTGTTGCCCTCGTAGCGGGAGTTGAATTGCTTGGTCACCACTTTGGGCGCGCGCCCCACGTGTCCGTAGGCGGCAGTCTCCAAATAGATAGGATTGCGCAACTTCAGCCGTTCCTCGATGGCTTTGGGACGCAGGTCGAAGAGCTCGCCGATTTTGCGGGCAATCTCGCCGTCGGTGAGTTGCACGTGGCTGCGTCCGTAGGTGTTCACGTAGATGCTCACGGGGCGTGCCACGCCAATGGCGTAGGAAACTTGCACCAATATCTCGTCGGCTACGCCGGCGGCCACGAGGTTCTTGGCTATGTGGCGTGCGGCGTAAGCGGCCGAGCGGTCCACTTTCGAGGGATCCTTTCCTGAAAAGGCGCCGCCGCCATGGGCGCCTTTGCCGCCGTAAGTGTCAACGATAATCTTGCGTCCGGTAAGGCCGGTGTCACCGTGGGGGCCGCCGATGACAAACTTGCCGGTGGGGTTGACAAGGTAGTTGATGCCTGCGTCGAAGAGGTCCCGTACTTTTTGGGAGTGGATGGAGGCGATGACGCGCGGCATGAGCACCCCGATGACGTCGCGGCGGATGATGTCGAGCATGGCTTTGTCGGCGGCCGCCTGCGCTTCGGGGCTTCCGTCGGCAGGCAGGATGAACTCGTCATGCTGGGTGGAGAGGACGATGGTGTCGATGCGGACTGGCCGGTCGTTGTCATCGTACTCGATGGTGACCTGACTCTTGGCATCGGGACGCAAGTAGGGCATCAGCTTGCCTTCGCGCCTGATGTCTGCCAGCACGCGCAGGATGCGGTGGGCCAAGTCGAGCGACAGGGGGAGATAGTTTTCGGTCTCATTGGTGGCGTAGCCGAAGATGATGCCTTGGTCGCCGGCTCCCTGCTCCATGGGGTTTTCCCGTTCCACGCCGCGGTTGATGTCGGGGCTTTGCTCGTGGATGGCGCTGAGCACGCCGCACGAGTTGCTCTCGAACATATACTCGCCTTTGGTGTAACCTATCTTTTGTATGACCTCCCGGGCTATGAGGGGCAAATCGACGTAGGCTTTGGTCCGTACCTCTCCTGCCAAGATGACCTGACCGGTAGTGACCAACGTCTCGCACGCCACTTTTGAGTTGGGGTCGTAGGCCAAGAGTTTGTCGAGTACGGCGTCTGATATTTGGTCCGCCACTTTATCGGGGTGTCCTTCCGACACCGATTCGGATGTGAATAGATATCCCATAGTTTCGTTGTTGATTGTACCGCAGGTACGTTTTTTTATTTCTTTTTCTTAGGCATTCTCCTTGCCCACCCTTCTTCGCTGAAATCGGGCTCGGGCCCTTTGAAGTAGTCTTTGGTTTGAGAACTCTTCTTGCCTTTGCCCCTTTGGGTGTCATTGTGTTGGAAGAACTGCTTCCAGTCGTCTTTCTTGGGGTGTGGTTTGGCGTAGAAGTCGTCGGCCGTCCCGGTTTGCTTACGCTCGCGCTTCGCAGGCCTTTCACGAAGGGGACGGGCCGGTTTCTCTTGGAAAGACTTGTCGGTCTGTTCATAAGCATGATAATTATCCGCTTTCTCGTGCGGATAAGAAGCGCGCTGCGGCTTGTCGGGGGTGAAGTCGCCGGCGGTCTCCCTGCCTTGTTCCCGTTTGCCGTCACTTTCGTCACTTACCTCCACGGATACCTTGCGTCCGCTCCAGTTGGCGCGGTTCAGGAATTTCAGCACGGTGGGGGTGTCTTTTTCTTCTACTTCAAAGAAGGAGAAGTTTTGCATGATGTCGATGCGCCCCAACGCTACCCGGCCGCGGATATTGCGGTTGATGAGCCCCATGAGTTCGTTAGGGAAGAGCCCGTCTTTTTTGCCTAAATTGATGAAGAGGCGGGTGTAACCCGGCTCTGCTTTGCGGCTGCGGCCGTTCCCGCCTTTAGCGCCGCGTTCGCCTTTGCCCTTCTTGGCGCGGGGGTTGTCGTCTGTGGCCAACTCTATCTCCTCGCGGTCGTGGTAGTATTCGGAGAAACGGTTGAATTCACGGGAAACCATGCGCTTGATAAGGTCTTCTTTGGAGAGCCAGTCGAGCTTGCGGTAGATGTCGGGCATGAAGTCGTTTATCTCGGCTTCATTGACCTTCACTTTTTCCAAGTCGTCGATCACTTTGAGCAGCTGCTGCTCGCAAATCTGCTTGGCGGTGGGCATGACACCTTGTTGGAACTTCTTGCCTATAGTGCGTTCTATCTGGCGCATCTTCCCTTTCTCGCGCAGGTTGATGATGGCTATGGAGGTGCCTAACTTGCCGGCTCTCCCGGTACGCCCGCTGCGGTGGGTGTAGACTTCATTGTCGTCGGGGAAGCCGTAATTGATGATATGGGTGAGGTCTTCCACGTCCAAGCCGCGGGCTGCCACGTCGGTGGCCACGAGCAGTTGCAGGTTGCGGATGCGGAACTTCTGCATCACGGCGTCGCGTTGTGCTTGGCTCAATTCGCCGTGCAAGGCATCGGCGTTGTAGCCTTCCTGCATCAGTTTGTCGGCAATCTCTTGCGTCTCCTTGCGGGTGCGGCAGAAGATGATGCCGTATATCTGGGGGTAATAGTCGACGATGCGCTTCAACGCGGCGTATTTGTCTTTTGCATGGACGCAGTAGACTACATGGGTTACATTGCTTGTCCCTTCATTGCGCCGTCCGATGACCACTTCTTTGGCATCGTGCAGGTAGTTCTTCGAGATGCGCGATATCTCGGCACTCATAGTGGCGGAGAAGAGCAGCGTATTGCGCTCTTTGGGTACATCGGCCAAGATGGCGTCGATGCTTTCGGTAAAGCCCATGTCGAGCATCTCGTCGGCTTCGTCCATCACCACGTTCTGGATGGTGGACAGTGAGACGGTCTTGCGTTCCATCAGGTCGATGAGACGGCCGGGGGTGGCCACGATGATGTGCACACCCCGTTTCAAGGCACGTATCTGGCTCTCTATGGAGGAGCCTCCATAAACAGGCAGCACACGCAACCCTTCTACGTATTTGGAGTAGTCGTTCAAGTCTCCGGCTATTTGCAAGCAGAGCTCGCGGGTGGGGCAGAGAATGAGGGATTGGGGAACTTCACGGCTCACGTCGGTCTTTTGGATGAGCGGCAGGCCGAAAGCGGCGGTCTTGCCGGTGCCTGTCTGGGCCAAAGCCACGATGTCGTTGTTCTCTCCTAAAAGGTAGGGTATTACTTCTTCTTGTACGGGCATGGGTTGTACGTAGCCCATTTCTTCAATGGCGCGGCGTATCTGGGGCGACACACCCAGCTCTTCAAATGTCTTCATTAAATAAGTATAAGTGTTTGTTTTTGGGCTGCAAAGTTACATATTTTTTGCTTCACTCCTTACTATCCGCGTAATTTCTGTGCGAATTCATTGGAAATGGAGTTGTTCAAGCTCCGGCAGGCTTCGGTGGCGAAAGCAATGCCGCAACTCACAACCTTGTCCCAGTCATATTCTGTCATGACAGGGATGTCCTTACGGCCAATGCCGTATTTCAACAGACCGAAGACAATGCCGGCGTTGAAGTTGTCGCCTGCCCCGATGGTACTCACCGCCTCCATTGGTGGAATGGTATAATCTTTGCGGAAAGAGGGGGTGTACAAGACAATGTTGCCGGCACCGGCCGTGCAGAGGAAACGGGGGCAATAGAACTTGATTTTGTCTTTGTAGATTTTGTCGGCATCGACAAGGCCATAGAGGTTGTAGAAGTCATCTTGCGAGCCGCGTACCAAGTCGGCATACTCGAAGTTTTCAATAATGAAGGGCATGATTTTCAACGCCTCTGCTTTGTGTGGGGTGCGGAAGTTGGGGTCGTAATAAATGATGGCCCCTTTGCGGCGCGCCTTTTCCAAAAGCTCCACCACTTTGCCGCGCAACTCGGGATTCAGGGCATAATAGGAACCTATCATGACGATGTCGTCCGGGGCAAGTTCGGGGAAGTCCACGTCCAACCGCTGCTTGGGATACTCTTTATAAAAAATGTATTCCGCATCGTTTTTGTCGTTGAGAAATGCGATGGAAACGGGTGATTTCCCATCTGGGAAGACGTTGATGTGATGGGTGGGGATTCCGTTGGCACGCATGAATTGCAGGATAATCTGGCCGATGCGGTCGTTGCCCGTCTCGCTGATGAAGTCCACTTTCACACCCACCCGTGCCAATGAAACGATGCCGTTGAACACGGAACCGCCCGGTACAGCCGCTGTGGGCCGGCCGTCACGGAAGATGATGTCCAATATGGTTTCGCCGATGCCTACTACTTTACGCATAAGGACCTCGATTTTTCACCTAAGTAGCCACCGTGATGGAGTTTGGAGTATTGGTCGATAGTGAACCTGAACCCCGTCAGTTGCATGGTTTGTACAACCAAGATGCCCAAATCGCCATGTTGCGCCTCTTTTTGTAAAAGCACTTGAATGGATGCAATCATTTTTTACAATGTGCTAAATGGTGTGTTATTTGACAATGTGATATATCCGTCGGGGCTTTCAGCCGGGATTGAATCAGGCCGCCCTGCTCTTATACACGTTATCTTTTGCAAATATCCGCAATTTTCCATAAACGGCAATAGCTTTTGTTGTATTTTTGTCATTGTAAACCGATAGGAGCGGCCAATGAAACAACCTGAACAAGAAATGCAGGGGAAATGCAACCTGTACACGTTGCCGTGCGGACTGCGCATTGTCCATGAACCCTCCCTCTCCAAGGTGGCTTATTGCGGTTTTGCCGTGGATGCCGGCACCCGTGACGAGCTTGAGGAGGAGCCGGGCATGGCACACTTTGTAGAGCACCTTATTTTCAAGGGGACACATAAGCGCAAGGCATGGCACATCTTGAACCGTATGGAACTTGTGGGCGGCGAGTTGAACGCTTATACCAACAAGGAAGAGACGGTTGTCTATTCGGTTTTCTTGGCCCGGGATTTCAGCCGCGCGTTCGAGCTCTTGACGGATATCGTCTTTCACGCCACTTTTCCCGAGCGGGAGTTGGCGCATGAGATTGAGGTTATCATTGACGAGATACAATCATACGAGGATACCCCTTCGGAGTTGATATTCGATGATTTTGAAGGGATGCTTTTCGGAGATCATCCTTTGGGGCGCAACATCTTGGGTAATCCGGAAAGGTTGAAGCGCTTCCGCAGCGAGTATGCCGCCGCTTTCACCGCCCGCTATTACCATCCGGGCAACATGGTCTTTTTCGTGCGGGGAAATATCTCTTTCAAGCGGATCGTGCGCTTGGCTGAACGGCTTTTGGCGGATGTGCCGGTTACTGCAGTAGACAACCGCCGTCTGCCTCCTTCTCTTTATCGGCCCATGTACAAAGAACTGCACAAAGAGACACACCAAGTACACGTGATGACGGGTTGTCGCGGCTACCACGCTTGCGATGGAAAGCGCACGGCACTCTACCTGTTGAACAACGTATTGGGAGGACCGGGCATGAACAGCCGTTTGAACCTCTCTTTACGTGAACGGCGCGGATTGGTCTATAATGTAGAGTCCAACTTGACCTGCTACACCGATTCGGGCGCTTTTTGCATTTATTTCGGTTGTGACGAGGCCGATTTGGAGCGTTGTGTCGAATTGGTTCACAAAGAACTGCGCCTGTTAAGGGAAAACCGCATGAGCGCTTCCATGCTGGCGGCTGCCAAGAAGCAGTTGATTGGGCAGATAGGCGTAGCGGCCGACAACAACGAGAACAACGTGCTGAACATGGCCAAGAGCTTCCTGCATTACAATATGCATGAATCGCCCGAGGCTGTTTACCGCCGCATCGACGCGCTCACACCCGAGTCGCTATTGGAAGTAGCCAATGAACTCTTCGTGCCCGAAAATCTCTCCACGCTGATTTACCGGTAGGCCTATACCGGGAAGAAAGTTTCCTCTTAACCGGTGGTTTTATTATGACCGGATTCTTGCTTAGGGAAGGATGAACCGACAGGGTGCTGCCGCATGCTGAATTCGCAACCGCAATATAGCTGGTTGTAGAAGCCATACGATTTCAAGAGTTGGCCGCGCAATTCCTGCAAGCCTCCTTTTCTCCAGTTCTGCTCCCAAAACAGGGTGCCGGTATAGTGGGCTGCCGCCATGCGTCCCGCTTCGTTCACTTGGTCCAACCTTTTCCAGCGGGAAGAAGCAAGCGTGGTGGCGAAAAGACGTGGGCCGCACTCGTTGGCGTAACGGGCCGTTTCCATGAGGCGCAAGGTGAAGCACCGTAAACAGCGGCAACCACGTTCAGGGGCTTCTTCCATTCCGGCAACGTTGGTTCTCCACTGTGCATGGTTGTAGTCCGCATCGATGAAATCGAGGTTTTTCAAACGGGCGAAGCGCTTGGCCTCATCCTTCCGCTTCTCATATTCATCTAAAGGGTAGATGTTGGGATTGTAGTAAAAGAGCTTTGGGCGGATGCCGTTGGCCAGCAGACACTCGATGATGGCAGACGAACAAGGGGCGCAACAAGTATGTAGCAATACCTCCTTACCACCATCGGGTGTCTCTATTTTCAGCATGGACTATCCTCTTCTGCTTAAAGGTTCAGTTTCCACTCGCTGCCGGTCTTGCCGTCTTTGATTTCAAAGCCCAAGGCGGTGAGTCCGTTGCGTATTTTGTCGCTGGTGGTCCAGTCTTTGTTGGCCTTGGCCTTCATGCGCTCTTCCAGCAACATGTCTACAGCTTTGCCGAAGGCGGTTTCCCTTGCCGCATTGGAGCTTCCGTCCTCTTTCAGGCCCAAAATGTCGAAGCAGAAGAGGCGGAGTGTCTCTTTGAGAGATTGGAGCGCTTCGGCGGTAATTTTTTCCTTGCCTGAAATGAGGTTGTTCACTATCTTGGCTCCATCGAAAAGGTGGGCGATGAGAATGGGGGAGTTCAAGTCGTCGTTCATGGCCTCATAGCACTTTGTACGGAGTGAGTCTACTTCGACGGTGCTGATGTCCGAAGGGGTAATTTTGTCTAATCCTTTGAGTGCGTCCATCAGTCTGGCCAATCCCTTTTCAGCGGCTTGCAGGGCTTCGTTGCTGAAGTCGACCGTGCTGCGGTAATGGGCTTGCAAGATGAAGAAACGGATGGTCATGGGCGAGTAGGCTTGTGCCAACTTCTCGTGTGTGCCGTTGAAGAACTGCTCCAAGGTGATGAAATTGCCTAACGACTTGCCCATCTTCTGCCCGTTGATGGTAATCATGTTGTTGTGCATCCAGTAGTGTACCATGTCATCGCCCTGCGAGGCTACCGCTTGGGCGATTTCACATTCGTGGTGGGGAAAGACCAAATCCATGCCACCGCCGTGAATGTCGAAATGGGCACCCAGGTATTTCTTTCCCATGGCCGTACATTCGCAGTGCCAGCCGGGGAATCCTTTTCCCCAAGGCGATGTCCAGCGCATGATGTGTTCCGGCTGTGCCCGCTTCCATAAGGCGAAGTCCACAGGGTTGTGTTTTTCCTCTTGCCCCTCCAATTCACGGCTGGCGTTGAGCACTTCATCCAAGTTACGGCCCGAGAGCCGGCCGTAATGGTGGTCCTTGTCGTATTTGGTAACGTCGAAATAGACGGAGCCGCCGCTTTCGTAAGCATAGCCCTGTTTCAAAATATCCTCGACTAATTCTATCTGTTCAATGATGTGTCCACTGGCATGCGGCTCGATGCTGGGAGGCAACACATTGAGCGCCTCCATGGCCTTATGGTAGCGGTTTGTATAATATTGCGCCACTTCCATGGGTTCCAATTGCTCCAACCTCGCTTTCTTGGCGATCTTGTCCTCTCCGTCGTCGGCATCGTGTTCTAAGTGTCCTACATCGGTGATGTTCCTTACGTAACGCACTTTGAAACCTATATGTGTAAGGTAGCGGAAAAGCAGGTCGAAGGTGATGGCCGGACGCGCGTGTCCCAAATGCGGGTCTCCGTAGACGGTGGGGCCGCACACATACATGCCCACATGCGGGGCGTGCAGGGGTACGAACAGCTCTTTTTTTCTGGTAAGCGTGTTGTAGATAATCAACTGTTGTTCCATATAGTCAATTTTGTTTGTTTAGTTCCAGCATCTCCTCCATATACTCCCTTGTATTGGCGAGACGCGGTATTTTATGTTGCCCGCCTAATTTTCCCTTGCGGTCGAGCCAGTCGTAAAAGAGGCCTTTGCGGGCCACGATGACTTCCAAGGGTTGCAGGGCAAGGTCTTTCTGGCGTTTGGCTTCATAGTCGGAGTTCAACTCTTTGAGCGCGTCGTCTAAAATCTTGGCAAAACGTCCCAAATCATCGGGCTTTTGTGCGAACTCTATGAGCCATTGGTGGCGGCACTTGGCGTGCTCGTCCATGAAGACGGGTGCGGCGGAGTAGTCTATGATTTGGGCGCCGGTGGCGGCACAAGCCCGGGCCAATCCCTTCTCGGCGTTGTCCACAATCAACTCTTCTCCGAAGGCGTTGATAAAGTGCTTGGTGCGTCCTGTGATAACGAACTTGTAGGGGTTTTTGGCGGTGAACTTCACGGTATCGCCTATCAGGTATCGCCACAATCCGGAAGAAGTGGAGATGACCATTGCATAGTTCTTCCCCGTTTCCACTTCTTCGAGGCAATATACTTCGGGGTGTTCTTTTTCCAATTCTTCCAATGGTATGAACTCGTAGAAGATGCCGTAGTCAACCATTAACAACAAGGATGGATCGGCCGGGTCGCTTTGTGTGCCGAAGTAGCCTTCGGAGGCATTGTAGGTCTCCACATAGTGCATCTTCTCGCTTCGGATGATCTGCTTGTATTGTTCACGGTAAGGGGTGAAGGCCACGCCCCCGTGGAAAAAGACCTCCAAATTGGGCCATATCTCTTCCAACCCTTCCTTGCCGCTCTTTTCAAGTATATGCCTGATGAGTACCAGCATCCACGAGGGTACACCCGAAAGGTTGGTCACGTTCACATGCATGGTGCCGCCGGCGATAGCTTCCATTTTCTCCTCGAAGTTGCCCATCAAGGCAATGCTTTTTTCGGGTACACGGATGAAATCCACTATCGGGTTCAAGTTCTCCATCAGAATAGCCGAAAGGTCGCCCACCAAGCTGTGGTTGGTGTCCAAGTCGGTGGCGTGGCTGCCGCCTAAAATCAATCCTTTGCCTGAGAAGAAGCTGCTCCCCGGGTTCTGTGCCAAATAGAGCGCTACGGCATCCTTCCCTCCAAGGTAGTGGGTGTCGTGCAACGCTTCTTTGCTGACGGGTATGAATTTACTCTTGTCATTGGTCGTGCCTGACGATTTGGCAAACCAGCGTATTTCCGAGGGCCAAAGCAGGTTCTGCTCACCTTGACGCAGGCGCGCCACGTATGGCTTCAGCTCTTCGTAGGTCTGAATAGGCAACCGCTCCTTGAATGTCTCGTAGGTATGGATAGAAGCGTAGTCATGTTTTTTCCCCCACTCGGTACTTGCCGCCATGGTGATTAAACGCCGCAACACTTCACTTTGCAATGCTCCCGAAGAGGTGGCATAACGCTCAATCTTTTTCAACCGGGGGGAGAAATAGAGGTTGTTCAATAATCCGGTAACATTCATTGTTTTCGCTCCTCAAAACGCTTTTACGTTGCAAAATTAAACTTATTAATCGGTTTCTATTCTCTTTTTTCCCGATTTTTTCTATCTTTACGGCGGTATAAGAAGGGAATGGTTGCATTTCATGCGGCACTTTCCCGCCATGGCAATGTTCAAGCAAGCTTGCATCGCTCATTTGGCTGGATGAAATCCTTTCTATTGATTGCCCGTTAATCCATCGAGCGTATGAAAATAGGTATTTTGACATCAGGCGGGGATTGCCCCGGCATCAATGCCACCATTCGAGGGGTGAGCAAGACAGCCATACAACATTTTGGTATGGAAGTGTATGGTATCCACAGCGGTTTCCAAGGACTTTTGGAGAAGGATGTGGAACGGTTTACCGAGAAATCCATGTCAGGGTTGCTGCACTTGGGCGGCACCGTGCTGGGTACTTCGCGCGAGAAGCCGTTTAAAAAGAAGAAAGGAAGCGACGAGGAGGACAAACCCGCGTTGATAGCCCAAAATGTAAACGAATTAGGCTTGGACTGCTTGGTTTGCATCGGTGGAAACGGCACGCAGAAGACCGCCTACAAGTTGTCGGCCATGGGGCTCAACGTGGTCTCCGTACCCAAGACGATAGACAATGACGTGTGGGGCACCGATTATTCATTTGGTTTTGATTCTGCCGTGACCATCGCCACGGAAGCCATCGACCGCCTGCACTCCACCGCCAGCTCGCACAACCGGGTAATGGTGATTGAGGTGATGGGGCACAAGGCCGGATGGATTGCGCTCTTTTCCGGCATGGCCGGCGGTGGCGATGTAATACTCCTGCCGGAGTTCAACTATGACATGGGGCACGTATGCGACACCATCTTGGAGCGCGCGCGGAAAGGCAAACCCTATTCTATCGTTGTGGTGGCCGAAGGCATCAAGACCGACGGAGGAGGACATGCGGGTGAATACATCGCCCGGACCATCGAGCAGCAGACAGGCATCGAGAGCCGTGAAACAGTATTGGGGTACGTTCAGCGTGGAGGCTCGCCCACACCTTTCGACCGCAACCTCTCCACCCGTATGGGCGGACACGCCACCGAGTTGATTGTAAACGGTGAATATGGGCGTATGGTTACTTTGAAGGGAAGCAACATCTCCTCCATTCCTTTGGCTGAAGTCTCCGGGAAGCTGAACTTAGTCACTCCCGACCACGATTTGGTCGTCCAAGGGAAGCGGATGGGTATCTGTTTCGGTTGAGTTCCCGACTGTCGTGTCGCCGTCAAGCGCATCTTTCCGGGCCGTTTCTGTCTCGGCCCGGTGACGGCTCATGGCCGCTTCCAATTCCGCTTTGAACGCATCGTCGTCCTTGATCTTCTTCAAGGCAGTGCATGCGGCGTTCTGTTGTGATTCTTTCTTGGAGTAGCCGGTTCCCTTTCCCGCCGACAGCCCTTCCACCAACACTTCGGTGTGGAACACGGGGTTGTAGTCTTTGTCCAAGAGCTGTTCCACCAACTCGAAAGAGAGGCTTGCCCGGTTCTTCTGGCTCCACTCGATAAGTTTCGACTTGAAGTTCACCTCCTTGCGCGACATCTTGTCCAAGTCGATGTATCTTTTGAATATCCGCTCTTCCATGAAGCGCTTGCAACGGTCATATCCCTGGTCTAAGTAGATGGCCCCCACAAAGGCTTCGAAAGCGTTGCCGTACATATAGTTGTTGTGGGAGAAAGAGCGTGCGGAGTATTTCACCAACTTGTCAAGCCCTATTTCCACCGCCAATTTGTTCAACGTTTCCCGTTGCACTATTTTGGAGCGTGTATTGGTAAGGAAACCTTCCCGCCGGCCTTCAAAATGTTTGTAGACAATATCGCCCACGATAGCGTCGAGAATGGCGTCGCCCAAGAACTCCAACCGTTCGTTGTTCAACGGACGTCCCTTTTCCGACCGCTGGGCAGTGGACTTGTGCAACAAGGCCTGCCGGTAATAGCTGATGTCGTGGGGGAAGAACCCCATGATTCTATAA
>JAJPYW010000003.1 GCA_021204715.1 Prevotellaceae bacterium | reverse complement strand
ACTTGGAGTTCATGGGCATCAAGATGTGTGCCGAGCGCAACAAGACACGGGGCGAAGAGGCCATTATCTCTGCTGACGACTCCAAGGTGAAGGTGGTGGTCATCCCCACCGACGAGGAGCTGATGATTGCTTTGGACACGATGGCTATCTTGAGCAAGTAAGTAGTTCGACAAGCTTATATGAAGTGCCTATAGATGCGTTCCCGCTTCTATAGGCACTTTCTTTATGCACGTCCTTTAATATAAAGGTGGCCGTCTATCTATACTTATCCAACATCTCCCTTGAAGGGCACTCGAAGTTGTTGACGGGCAGTTGTACCCGCTCCAAGGCGTCCAATTCGTGTATGGGGCGCTCAATGCCGCTTGGCAGGGGCATGCAGCTGAATTGCCGGAAGTAGAGCAGGCAGGCGTCTTTCCACCACACGGCGTCGCGGGCTTGCACTTTCAAGGCCGATTGCACGGCGGCGAAGCGTTCCCTGTCGATGTAAGGCTCCAACGCGTCCCACGTCTGCTGGAAACTTCTTACTTGCCGCACGCCGGTATCGTAGTGCAGGCAAAGCTCGTCCCACAAGGTGCGCCCGCTCTTCATGGTGTAGTTCCAAGGCAGGTGGTGGAACCAGAGCAGGTAGGCGTCGGGGCAGGTGGTGGCGTCGTTGTATAGCGTCGCCAACGCCTCCGGGTATTGCGACACATAATTGCTTCCTTGGGTGGTGCGGTCGAAGCCGATGCCGTCTTTGGCCGCCTTGTGGTAGTAGGGCGGCAACCAGTCGGGACGCGCGCCGGGAATGTCGCACCAAGGTTGGGGGCCGTAGTGGTGCCCCCATGCGAAGATGTGGTGCAGCCCCAAGGGCATCATGTAGTTCACCACGGCTTCGCGGCTCTCTATCATGAGCTGCACAAGGGTGGCCACGGGGTTGTCTATGGTTGTCGTGCCGGTGGCGGCACAGCCGCCACCAGCCGTTCTGTTGCCGGTTGTTCCGTTGTCAGCTGTTCCGCTTGCGGCTTGCAAGTCGCCGCCCTTGCCGAAGGTCTGCTTTATCCATTCTTCGGCGATGGCTTCCGAAGGGAGTGCGGGGTTCCATGCCAACCGCCCGAAGGCATACCAGTTGGCTTGGGCGAAGTGGTGGCCGCACCAATTGATGTCGGTGCCGGTGTTGGCCACGCCCGCCACGGCTTTTAAGGAAGTGGCAGGCACCATCTCGAAGAACTCTTTCCATAGCGGTGCCAAGTAGACCAAGTGGTTGGCTTGTCCCAAGTACTCTTGGGTGATTTGGAACTCTGCCATGAGTTGCGTGTGCTCCATGGTGCCGAAGAGGGGACTGTAAGGCTCGCGCGGCTGGAAGTCGATGGGGCCGTTCTTCACTTGGATAACCACGTTGTCGCGGAACTGTCCATCCAAGGGTTGGAACTCTTCGTAGGCTTGCTTGGCACGGTCGGCGTCGTCGGCACTGTAGACGAAGGCGCGCCACATCACGATGCCTTTATAAGGCTGCAAAGCGTCGGCCAAGAGGTTGGCGCCTTCGGCATGGGTGCGGCTGTAGTCGCATGGGCCGGGCTGTCCTTCACTGTTGGCTTTTACAAGGAAGCCGCCGAAGTCGGGTATCAAGGCATATATCTCTTTTACTTTGGCTTTCCACCAACGGATGACGTTTTTATCGAGCGGGTCGGCGGTGGCAAGGCCGCCCAATACCATGGGCGAGGCGAAGTTCACCGAGAGATACACGCGCAGTCCGTAGGGGCGGAATACGTCGGCCAAGGCTTTTACCTTCTGCAGGTTCTCCGCAGTGAGTATTTGCGGCGAGGCGTTCACGTTGTTCAGCACCGTGCCGTTGATGCCTATGGAGGCGTTGGCGCGCGCGTAGGCTTCGTAGCGGTCGTCAATCGTGCCGGGCAGTTCGTCCCACGCCCAGAGCGAGCGGCCTGCATAGCCGCGCTCTACGGTGCGGTCCATGTTGTCCCAATGGTTCAGGATGCGCAGGGCGTAGGTGGGGTTCTCTTCTACGGGCAGTTGTGCCATGACTGCCTCCACGCCCACGGTGGCTTGCAGGCGCAGCAGGTGGTAGGCACCGTAGAGTATGCCCGTATGTCCGGGCGAGGTTATCTCGATGCCGCCGTCTGTGGCAACGATGCGGAAGCCGTCGGTGGTCAGTGTCTTGTCTTTTTTGACGCGCAAGGTGACGGGCGCTCCTTTCCATGCTTGGTGCAGCTCTTTGAGGGCAAGCTCCAAGGTGTGCGACGTGCGCGGGGCGGAGAGGGTGACTGTGGCCATGGCGTCGGTCTCTTGCCGCAACCAAAGGCGGCTGCCGTCTTCGGCGTGGAGGCCAAGGGTAAGCAGGGTGGTGCAGAGGAGGGTTGCAATCAGTCTCATCTTATATACGTTGTTATATGATTGGCTATACCTTATTATATATGCCGGTTCTACCTATTTATATATGTCGGATTACCTATTTATATCGCCGGCTATACCTTGATTATATCATTCAGCCGCCTGACCGCCGCCGTCGATGGTGAGTATATGCCCTTCTGCGTCATACTCCAACTCACATACTTTCAAGCTGCGCAGCCACGACTTGCCGCCCGAAGGCACGCTGTCGTGGTGGAACAGGTACCACTTGCCTTTGTACTGCACGATGGAGTGGTGGGTGGTCCAGCCCACGACGGGTGTGAGGATGACACCTTGGTAGGTGAAAGGTCCGTAAGGATTGTCGCCTGTGGCATAGCACAGCAGGTGCGTGTCGCCCGTGGAGTAGGAGTAGTAGTACTTGCCGTTGTATGTATGCACCCACGTAGCCTCGAAGAAGCGGTGCGGGTCGTTGGCTTTGAGCGGCTGCCCGTCCTTGTCGACGACGATGACAGGGCGCGGCTCCTCGGCATATTGCAGCATGTCTTTACTCAGCTTCACCACACGGCCGGGCAGCGAGGGCGCGTCGCCTTCGGGCAGGTAAGGCGTCTCCAAGGCTTTGTTGTCTTGGTAGCGTTGCAGCTGTCCGCCCCACAAGCCGCCGAAGTAAAGGTAGTAGTCGTCGCCTTCGCGCAACACGCAGTAGTCAATGCTGTAGCTGCCGCGTATGGGGTCGGGTTGCGGAATGAAGGGTCCTTCGGGACGGTCGCCCACGGCCACGCCCGTGCGGAAGATGTCGTTTTTGTCCTTCAAGGGGAAGTAGAGGTAGTACTTGCCGTTTTTCTCGGCGATGTCGCTGTCCCACAACTGGCGTCCCGCCCAAGGAATGTCGGCGATGTCCAAGGCCTTGCCGTGGTCTATGACCTCGCCGTGCATGGGGTCGTCGGTAGAGAGCACGTGGCTGTCTTTCATTACATACTGGTCGCCGTTGTCGTTCTCCACGTTGGCACACTCCCAGTCGTGCGAGGGGTAGATGTACACCCGTCCGTTAAACACATGCACCGAAGGGTCGGCCATGTAATCGGCGGGGAAGAGGTATCTCATTTCTTTCTTCATGTCGCTTATTCTGTTTCGTTACACAATGCTTGCACAAAAGGTTTGGGCTGGTAGTCGCGGTCGAAGAGCAGCGGATAGTCCGTGCGGCCGGGTACGGGGAAGTCGTTCTTCCAAGAGTCGCCGTCGGTCACGCCCCAAGCGGTGACGCGCGTCACGAAGTCGGCGTGTTTCAAGAAGAGCTCGAAGAAGGAGCGCATGCGGGCGTTCCATGCCTCGGACACGGAGTCGGGCAAGGCGTCGGGGTAGGGATTCATCGCCTCGCGGAAAGCCACGGTGTCTGATACATCGGCCGTGCGGCTCACGGTGGGCAGCGCGCTCATGTCCCATTCGGTAATCATGACGTTCACGCCGGTGGCGGCGAAGGCCAGCATGCTCTGCTCGAAGTCGTCTATCCCGGGATAGTCCATGCCTATGTGCGCCTGCATGCCCACGGCGTCGACGCGCAGTCCTTGTTCTTTCAGCGATTGTACCAACTTGACCACGGCGTCGCGCTTGGCAGGAATGCTCATGCTGTAGTCGTTGTAGTAGAGTTCCGCGTCGGGATCGGCTTCGTGGGCATACTGGAAGGCGAGCGGAATGTATTCCTCGCCCAAAATCTCGTAGAAGGGGCTCTTGCGGTAAGAGCCGTCGTCCATGATGGCCTCGTTCACCACGTCCCATCCTTTGACGCGCCCCTTGTAGCGGCTGACAAGGGTGGTGATGTGTTCCTTCATGCGCTCCTTGAGCACCTCTGCCGACACAGGTTGGCCCTTGTCGTCTACCGTAAACCAAGGAGCGAGCTGGGAGTGCCAGATGAGGCAATGTCCTGTTACGGTCAGGCCGCCGGCCTCGGCGAAGTCTACCAAGGCGTCGGCGTCGCGGAAGTCGTACCGTCCCTCTTCGGGGTGGATGTTTTCGCACTTCATGCAGTTCTCGGGCACTACGGCGCTGAAGTGCCTCTTCACCACTTCCACGGCCGCCGAGTCTTCGCCGGCCACTTGCCGGGCGTTCATGGCCGTGCCTATTAAGAACTTATCGCCGTACACCGTTTTCAAGGTGCGTTCGGGGGTGGTCACAGTGCCTGCCGCACATGCGGCAAGCGTAATGCAGGTCATGAAGGCAGCCATGCCTCTTGATACCTTTAAAATAATGTGGTTGTCCATATACCTGTAGTTTTAGGGTGATATAATCTCTTTCTTGCTTGTTAAGCCGGTGCTTTACTTACTTGTTAGGCCGGTGCTTACTTGTTTATATAACTGATGCTTACTTGCTTGTCAAGCCGATACTTCCTCGCCCGTCTGCCCGGCACTTCCTTTTCGGAACCCCGTGCATCCGCACTCCTCACTTCTTGGCCCTGGCCTCAATCTCCTTGTTGATCCTGTCTATCACATCGTCTTCGAGTTCATACTTGGAGATGATGAACATGGCAAGTATGAGCAGCAGGGCCGGGATCACGGCCACCAACCACAGAATCCCCTGCTCGGCCCAAGCCGACTGTTGCAGGGCGTTGGTCTTGTCGAAGCCCACGAACGTGAGCACCAATCCCGGCACCACGCCGCCAAGCGCCATGCCCGCCTTGAAGAAGATACCCGTCAAGGCGTTCACGATGCCCGAAATACGTTTGCCCGTGGTATATTCGCCGTAGGAGATGACCTCGGGCACCAACGCCCACATGTAGCCCGTGGCCACGATGACGCCCGTCGACTTGATGAACTGGGCCACATACACCAACCATATCTGCGACTTCAGCGCAGGCACCATCGAGATGACGTACAGCAAGGCCATGCCTATGATAGCTATGGTGAGGAACACGTTGAACATGGCCCGCTTGCCTATCTTGCGCTTTATCCAAGGCACCATGGGCATGAATATCAAGGCCGGGATAGAGCCTAATGCCATGAAGTAGGCCATCTGGTCGCTCGTGCCGTGCACGTTGTAGATCATGTAGTAAGAACCCGCCGAGTTGCCCACCGCCGACATGGCGAACGCCGTGATGAAAAAGAAGGCTAAGACGCGCAGCGGACGGTTGCGTTTGAACTCCACCCACAGGTCAGACACCTTCACGTTCTCGGTCTCCTTGTCGTCCATCACCACCCGCTCCTTGCACTGGCTGAAACAGAACACGAGCAGCACCAAGCCCACCACGCTGTAGATGGCCATGGTGGTGAACCAAGCCCCGGCGCTCTCTGGCGTGTTGGTCAGGCCGTCGGGCGAGAGCGAGGCCACGATTTTGGGGATGCCGTAGGCCACGCACAAGCCGCCCGTGTTGGCAAGGAGCATGCGCACGCTCGTCAAGGTGGTAATTTCATTGGTGTCGCGCGTGAGCGAGGCGTTCAGCGCGCCGTAAGGCACGTTGATGAGCGTGTAGAGCATCGACAGCCCCACGTAGGTGAAGTAGGCGTAGGCTATCGAGCCCGAGAAGCCGTTCCAGAAACACAACACCGCGAAGCCGCTCAGCGGCACGCCGGCCATGACAAGGTAGGCACGGTATTTGCCCAAGCGGAAGTGGTGTTTGTCAACGAAGGTGCCCACCAAGGGGTCCCACAGCACGTCCACGATGCGCACCACAAGAAACATGAAAGCAGCCTTGGCCGGGTCCAAGCCGTAGACATTGGTATAGAAGAGCAGCAAGTACATGCTGATGGTTTGGTAGATAAGGTTCTGGGCCAAGTCGCCCGAGCCGAATCCTATGCGTTGCAGCCACGAGAGCTTGTAAAACCCTTTGGCCTCGTCGGTCGTGTTCATTGTGGTTGTCATATCCTCAGGGTTGATGTTGATGCCGGTAAAATGTTGATGCTGATGCTGATAAGATGTCTCTTCTGATGCTTATAAAACGTCATTGCCGGTACATATAAAACGTCATTGCCGATACTTATAAGATGTCTGTGCATGTTCACTGATAAGCCGCCTCCACAACGCGCTTGGCCGGCGTGAGCTTGTCGAGCGGATGTATGTCGTTCCACTCGCCCAAGTCGGCGTTGGGGATGAGCGTGGCGTGCTCGTTCCTCTGCGCGGCTTTCGCTTGCTCTTCGCGCATCTCGGCCCAAGCCCGGCGTCCCTCGAGGTCGTCCTTGGGAAGAAAGTCGGCCAGCTCCATGATGTAGAAAGGCAGAGAGGCATCGCCAAACGTGCGCCGCCAGTCGGCAATCATGGCCGTGAGCAGGTCGGCATACTCGTTGCGCCGCTCCACGTTCGATTCCCCTTGGTACCATATCACCCCCTTGAACGTGCAGTGGGCAAGCGGGGCAATCATGGCGTTGTAGAGGCACACCGGCTTGTAGCACAAGAAGGTCGAGGCGGGAGCGGCTTGCATGGGCGCGCCCACGTGGTACTTCCATTTCCCCTCCAAGCCGACCTCGCCGCCGCCGCAGATAATCTTGTAAGGCTTCTCGCGCACGAAGCCGGGCTGCCCGCCGTTGCTGACAATGCGCACGGTCACGCTGTTGCTTCCCCCTTTGAGCACCCCGGCGGGGATCTTGTAGATGCGCGGCGGATACTGGTAGGTGGTGTTGCCCACGAAGACACCGTTCACATACACCGAGTCGGCGTCGACGATGCAGCCCATGCGCAGCACGGCCTCCTGCCCGTCCCATTCACCCGGCACTTCCACCACCTTGCGCAGCCAGTGCGAGCCACCCACGGGGTTCAGCCCGTTGTTGCCCCAAGCGGTGTCGAACATGTCTACCTCTGTCCACGCGCTGTCGTCATACTCCGCGGCATACCACGGCGTGGCCTCGTGCAGCCCGGCGTCGCCTTCATACAAGGCCTTGTTCCAGCGCATGAAGCTCTCGCCTTCCATGCGGCGGATATGTTCCAAGTAGCCGTCGTCCTCGTAGATGCGCTTGTCGTTCAAGTAGAGCGGAAACGGCTGCAGCCCCTCCTCGCTTATCCAAGCCTCCACGGGCGTGCCGCCCCAGCTGGCGTTCACAAGGCCTATGGGCACCCCCGTCTTCTCGTAGGCTTCGCGGGCGAAGAAGTAGGCGAGGGCCGAGAACGACATCACGTTCTCCTGCGTGCACGGTTTCCAAGCGGCCGCAGGAAGCGTTTCTTGCGGGGCGTGGAAGTCGAGTACCTTGGGCACGGTGAACTGGCGTATCTTGTCGTTCTCATACGAGGCAATCTCCCGGGCAAACTTGTCTGTCACCCGGCTTACGGGCAGCTCCATGTTCGACTGGCCCGAGCAGAGCCACACGTCGCCCACCAGCACGTCGGCAATCTCGATGTCGTTCACCTGCAGGCGGTAAGGCCCGCCCGCTTGCATGGCAGGCAGCGTGACGCACCACCTGCCCGCGTCGTCGGCCACGGTGGAGCAGGCCTTGGCCTTCTTCATGTCGAGCTTTACCGTGACAGCCTCACCCGCGTCGGCCAGGCCCCAAATCTGCACAGGCCTGCCGCGCTGCAGCACCATGCCGTCTGCCACCGGCGAAGGCAGCTTTACCTTCGCCTCCATGTGTGCAGCCGCGGCGAGTAGTAGCCCGGCGGCCGCCCATACAATCATTGCGTGTAGTTTCATATTATATCTTCTTTTTATGTGAATCGATACAGTAGCCGCGCTTGAAGGACAGTAACAATATTTTTACAAAGATAAGCCGTTTGCGGCAGAAAAGCCCCTCCAAATATTACAGATAACTTTTCCCTTGTTACATCTTTGCCCCTATTTGTAACATACACCATGGTTTTTTGTATCGTAAGGCGCAAAAACTCCTTTTTCCGGGAAGAATACAGTAACTCGTTGGGTCGCTTGCCGCAGCACGGACTTTTTTCTTGCCGCAGCACGGACTTTTTTCTTGCCGCAGCACGGACTTTTTTCTTGCAGAAGACGGGATGTGTTTCATCGGAGGCTTGCATGGGTGTGCTTAAAACTCCTTGGAGTTGTAGTTTGCTACTCCTTGGTGTAGCCGCTTGCTACTCCTTGGTGTAGTAGCGTGCTACTCCCGTGTGTAGCTACCTGCTTCTTTTTGATATAGGTTTCAGCTTCTCTTGTGTGTTGTCGGCCGACGCTGTGGTTGGGTGTTGTGGGAGGCTTGTTTTATATCTCTCTTCCTACCTCTTTTCTCTTCCTCGACCTTTATCTTTTACCTGTCAAAGCCTGCTTTCTTACCTGCCGCTGTCTACCTCTTTTATATCCCTCCCCCTTCTTCTTTCCTCTCTCTTCCCCTTTCCTCCTCTTTTGTCTCCTTGTATCTTTTATACAATCGCGCCCCTTGACAGCTGCCGATAACCGTATTTTGTTGTATATTTGCCGGCAGATAACACCAAGCAGCTACTGTAACGATGCTCAGCAAGTATAAATTAAACCAGCTCTATTTCCGGGAGACGCAGTTCACCAACTTGATGACCAGGCGCATCTTCAACGTCTTGCTCATTGCCAACCCTTACGACGCCTTCATGCTCGAGGAAGACGGCCGCATCGACGAGAAGATATTCAACGAATACACGTCGCTCTCCCTGCGCTATCCGCCCTGCTTCACGCAAGTGTCCACCTACGAGGAGGCTGTGGCCGAGCTGCGCCACACCCCTTACGACCTTATCATCTGCATGCCCGGCACGGGCGAGGACGAGGGCTTCGACTTGGCCCGCCGCATCAAGAACGGCCACCGGCAGATACCCATGGTGATATTGACGCCGTTCAGCCACGGCATTACCCGGCGCATCGCCAACGAGGACTTGAGCCCCTTCGAGAACGTGTTCTGCTGGCTTGGCAACACCGACCTTTTAGTGTCTATCATCAAGCTCATCGAGGACAAGATGAACTTGGAACACGACGTGGGCGAAGTGGGCGTGCAGACCATCCTGCTTGTGGAAGACAGCATCCGCTTCTACTCCTCCTTGCTGCCCAACCTCTACAAGTTCGTCTTGAAGCAGAGCCAAGAGTTCTCTACCGAGGCGCTCAACGCCCACCAGCGCACGCTGCGCATGCGCGGGCGTCCCAAGATCGTGCTGGCGCGCACTTACCGTGAGGCCATCGACATCTACACCAAGTACAAGAACAATATTTTGGGGGTGATTACTGACGTGCGCTTCCCCCTTGAAGACGGGGGTGCCAAAGATCCACTCGCGGGCATCAAGCTGTCGGCCACCATACGCGAGCAGGACCCCTTCGTGCCACTCATCATCCAGTCGAGCGAGACGGAGAACATGGTTTACGCATCCAAGTTCGAGGCCGCTTTCATCGACAAGAACTCCAAGAAGGTGGACGTGGACTTGCGCCGCGTGGTGTCCGACAACTTCGGCTTCGGCGACTTCATCTTCCGCAACCCGGACACGATGGAAGAGATTGCCCGCGTGAAGAACTTGAAGGAGCTGCAGAACATTCTTTTTGCCGTGCCCGCCGAGTCGTTCCTCTACCACATACGCCGCAACCACGTGAGCCGCTGGCTGAACTCGCGCGCCATGTTCCCCGTGGCGGAGTTCCTCAAATCAATTACGTGGAACAGCCTGCAGGACGTGGACGCGCACCGGCGCATCATCTTCGAGTCGATCGTCAAGTACCGCAAGATGAAGAACCAAGGGGTGGTGGCCATCTTCCGCCGCGACCGCTTCGACCGCTACTCCAACTTCGCCCGCATAGGCGACGGCTCCTTGGGAGGCAAGGGGCGCGGATTGGCGTTCATAGACAACATGGTGAAGCGTTACCCCGAGCTCGACGAGTTCGAGAACGCCCGCATCGCCATCCCCAAGACCGTGGTGCTGTGCACCGATGTGTTCGACGAGTTCATGGAGAGCAACAACTTGTACCAAGTGGCGCTTTCCGATTCTTCTGACGAGGTGATATTGCGCTACTTCTTGAACGCGCGCCTGCCCGACCGCTTGGTGGAGGACTTCTTCACCTTCTTCGACGTGGTGAAGTCGCCCGTCGCCGTGCGTTCTTCCTCGCTCTTGGAGGACTCTCACTACCAGCCCTTCGCGGGCATCTACAACACGTACATGATACCTTACTTGGACGACCGCTACGAGATGCTGCGCATGCTTTCCGACGCCATCAAGGGCGTGTACGCGTCTGTCTTCTTCCGCGACTCCAAGGCCTACATGCAGGCTACGAGCCATGTCATCGACCAAGAGAAAATGGCGGTCATCCTGCAAGAGGTGGTGGGCAACAACTACGGCTACCACTACTATCCTTCCATGTCGGGCGTGGCGCGCTCGCTCAATTACTATCCCATAGGCGACGAGCAGGCCGAGGAGGGCATCGTGAACTTGGCCTTGGGCTTGGGCAAGTATATCGTGGACGGTGGGCTTACGTTGCGCTTCTCTCCGGCGCATCCGCACCAAGTGTTGCAGACGAGCGAATTAGAGATGGCCCTGCGCGAGACGCAGACGCGCTTCTATGCGTTGGACTTGCGCAACGTGGGCAAGGACTTCTCCATAGACGACGGCTTCAACTTGCTCAAACTCCACGTGAGGGACGCCGAGAAGGACGGCTCGCTCGCCTACATCGCCTCGACCTACGACCCGCTCGACCAAGTGATACGCGACGGCATCTACCCGGGGGGACGCAAGGTAATCACCTTCGCCAACATTCTGCAACACGACGTCTTTCCGCTGGCACACATCCTGCAATTGGTGCTGAAATATGGTGCCCGGGAGATGCGGCGCCCCGTGGAGATAGAGTTCGCGGCCAACTTGAGCCGCGACAAAGACAAGGCGGGCACCTTCTACTTGCTGCAGATACGTCCCATTGTGGACAGCAACGCCGTGCTCGACGAAGACCTCTCGGCCATACCCGCCGAAAGGTTGCTGCTGCGCTCGGAGAACTCCTTGGGGCACGGTGTCCTTGGCGACCTGCGCGACGTGGTCTATGTGAAGACCGACGGCTACCGCGCCTCGCACAACGGCGAGATCGCCACCGAGATAGCCCGCTTGAACCGCCGCTTCTTGGACGAGGGGAAGAACTATATCCTCATCGGACCGGGGCGTTGGGGCAGCAGCGATCCTTGGCTCGGCATACCGGTGAAGTGGCCCAATATCAGCGCGGCGCGCATCATCGTGGAGGCCGGGCTGACCAACTACCGGGTGGACCCCAGCCAAGGCACGCACTTCTTCCAGAACCTTACCTCCTTCGGCGTGGGCTACTTCACCATCAACGCCTTCCGGGGCGACGGACTGTACAACGAGGCTTTCTTGGCCGCGCAACCTGCCGTGTATGAAAGTGCCTACCTGCGCCACGTGCGCTTCGCCACGCCCGCCGTGGCCAAGATGGACGGCAAGAAGAAGCGGGGCGTGGTGCTGTTGCCCGAAGGGGCCGGCGGAGAGGAAGGCGAGGGTGTGGCTAAGGGATGAAGGAGCCGCTGCCCCGAGTGCAAGAGTCAGTTTTATTATGTAGTCAAGCAGCCGCTGCCATGTTAATCGGCGTTAAAGAAAATAACCTTTTCTTTTTCTCTTTTATCATGGAACAAAACGATTGATGTTCCATTTTTCATATTTGTTTGTTAAATATACCACGATACAGCCTGTTTTTTGTCCAAATATCATATATTTGTAGGGTTTAAAAACCTATTTACCCGTTTGTGAAACTATTTAAAAAAGCAAATATGGCGAGATTGACATTTACTTCTATGGGCTGTTTATTGGGGCTCTTCTTGTTGGCGGCGGCTTGTTCGTCGTCCCAAGAAGAAGCGCTTGCGGGCGGAGGGGCCGGCGGTAGCGTAAAAATCTCCATAAGTGCCAATGCTGACTTTGGCGCCTTGACCAAGGCTGTCAATGAATCGGAATATGAAAATACCGACAACTACACCGTTCAGATATTGAACAGTGCGGGGGGTGTGGCCACGGATATGGACGGCACTGCCTGTGACTACACAGGCGCCGACCTTCCCAAAACCATTGAACTGAAGAACGGAACCTATACGGCCAAGGCCTTCTATGGTACGGAGCACGATTACGCCACGACGGAATTCTATGTGGAAGGTTCCTATCCGTTCAACATCAACGGGGGCGAAGTGACAAGCAATATCTCGATTACCTGCGAGCCCACTTGCGGCAAGATAAGCACGGAGTTCAGCGACGACATGGCCGATTACTTCAGCGATTATTATGTGGTTTACGGCGTGGCCTCCACCGGCGCCTCCATCTATTGGGACAAAGACGCCGCCGACCCTTACTACGTGAAAGTGGACGAAGCGGGCGAGGACATCACGGCCACCATTCACTTCACCCGCATGGCCGACAACCTCTCTTCCACCATTGAGCGCACCTACAACTTGCAGCGCAACAAGGCTTGGAAGCTCATCATCGAGCCCGACGTTTCAAGCGGCGACTTGGGCATCTCCATTACCATCGACACCACCGTGAACGAGCAGGACATTGAAATCGTCGTTCCGGCCGAATGGATCTAAGTGTTCCACCTTATTTAATATAGCATATACCTGTTGGTTGAATTAAATTAGCGAATACTTTATCTGCCCAATTGGACGA
>JAJPYW010000223.1 GCA_021204715.1 Prevotellaceae bacterium | reverse complement strand
TTCCGCGACCCCATTATCTACCGGGTGGTGAACCACCCGCACCACCGCACGGGCAGCAAGTGGAAGGCTTATCCCATGTATGACTTCGCCCACGGGCAGAGCGACTTCTTCGAGGGGGTGACGCACTCGCTGTGCACGCTCGAGTTCGTGCCGCACCGCCCGCTCTACGACTTGTTCGTGGACTGGGTGAAGCATGGCAAGGACTTGGACGACAACCGCCCGCGCCAGTATGAGTTCAACAAGCTGAACTTGAGCTACACCCTGATGAGCAAGCGCAACCTGCTCATTTTGGTGAAGGAGGGGTTGGTGAACGGCTGGGACGACCCGCGCATGCCCACGCTGTGCGGCTTCCGCCGCCGGGGGTATTCACCCGAATCGATACACAAGTTTGTGGACAAGATAGGCTACACCACCTACGACGCGCTCAACGAGTTCGAGCTGTTGGAGAGTGCCGCGCGCGAGGACTTGAACGAAAGGGCCACGCGTGTGTCGGCCGTGTTGAACCCGGTGAAGCTGCTCATTACGAACTATCCCGAAGGGCAGGTGGAGATGTTGGAGGCCGTGAACAACCCCGAACGGCCCCAAGAGGGCACCCACCCGATTGCTTTCAGCCGCGAGCTTTGGATGGAGCGCGACGACTTCATGGAGGTGGCGCCCAAGAAGTTCTTCCGCATGACGCCGGGAGGGGAGGTGCGCTTGAAGAACGCCTACATCGTGAAGTGCACGGGCTGCAGGAAGAACGACAAGGGCGAGGTGGAGGAGGTGTACTGCCAGTACGACGCCTCCTCGAAGAGCGGCATGGCCGGCGCCAACCGCAAGGTGAAGGGAACGCTGCACTGGCTGAGCCGCGCCCACTGCCGCGAGGCGGAAGTGCGGCTGTACGACCGCTTGTGGCGGGTGGAGAACCCGCGCGACGAGATGGCCGCCCTGCGTGAAGCCAAGGGTTGCGACGCCCTT
Organism: Prevotellaceae bacterium; assembly: GCA_021204715.1. Taxonomy (GTDB): domain Bacteria; phylum Bacteroidota; class Bacteroidia; order Bacteroidales; family Bacteroidaceae; genus Bacteroides. Next base: position 12,145 of record JAJPYW010000223.1, on the reverse strand, counting down.
GCCGCGATGAAAGAGATTATCAACCCCGACTCCCTGCACGTGCTGCCTTGCTGCTACATAGAGGAGTTCGCGGCGGCGATGAAGCCTTACACTTACTTGCAGTTCCAGCGCATAGGCTACTTCAACGTGGACAAGGACTCCACGCCCGAAAAGCCGGTGTTCAACCGCACCGTGGGGCTGAAAGACACGTGGGGCAAGATAAATAAATAAGTGTGTAAAGACGTGAGATGACAAGGTTGTCGGCAAGCGGGACGGCCGCCGCCGGCAACTTCATTTATCAATCTTAACCTGTAACCGCATGAGCAAAAGGAACCTGCTTTCGGGTAGAGAAAAAGAGCTGCACGACTTGGCCGAGCGGTATGAATCGGCCAAGGGCGAAGGCAAGTCCATCTATTTGGACGCCGACGAGTATGCCGACTTGAGTGACTGGTATGCCACGCACAACAACCTTGCCGAGGCGTTCAAGGCGGTGGAGGAAGGCTTGGAGCTGCATCCGGGGGAGACTTCGCTGTTGGTGGAGAAGGCGCGCCTCTTCATAGACAGGGATGAGACCGGGGAAGCGCGCCGCATCTTGGAGGAGGTGGCCGAGCCTTACCTGCCCGAAGTGAAGCTGCTCAAGGCGGAGCTGTTGCTCTTGGAGGACCGGGTGGAAGAGGCCGAAGCGCTGATAGACACCGTAATGGAGGAGGAGGACGACGACGAATTCGCCAACCTTGTGGACGCGGTCTATATCTTCATTGAGTGCGGCTATCCCGAAAAGGCCAAGCCGCTGTTGGAGCGGGCCGAGGAGAAATACCACAAGCGGGAATCCTACATCGCAGCCGTGGCCGATTGCGCCTTTGCCTTGAAGGATTACGGCAAAGCGGCCACGGGGTATGAGAAGCTGCTCGACATAAACCCCTACTCTACTTCTTATTGGTTGGGGCTTGGCGACTGCCGTTTCGCCGAGGGCGACTACAACAAGGCCATCGACGCGGCCGACTACGCGTTGGTGGCCGAAGAGGACAACGGCCCCGCCTACGAGCTGAAAGGCGACGCCTATTGCGAATTGGGCAACTGGGAGGCAGCCTTGGAGAACTTCACGTTGGCCTACAAATACCACGCCTTTACCCACGCTTGCCTCTACATGTACAAGGCCTTGGAAAGGATGGACCGGAAGGACTGGGCGACGGCCTTGTCCTACTTCGAGGAGGCCATCGACCACTTGGGCGAGGACGACACCACTTCTTACGCTTACCTGTATGCCTCGGCGGGGCTGTGCCTGTACAAGATGGGGGAAACGATAAAGGGCATAGCCTATTGCCAACGGGGGAAGAAACTCGACGACGACTCGGCCGAGCCTTATATCGTGGAGGGGTGCATCTTCATGGAAGAGGGGTATGAAGAGGACGCCTTGAAACAGTGGGAAATTGCGCTCAAGTATCCTTCGCCTGACTATACTTGGTACCGCATAGGGTGTTGCTACTTGGAGAAGGGCGATTATAAATCGGCCCGCACCGCCTTGGAAGAGGTGATAGAAATCAATCCCCGGTATGCCCGGGTGAAAAGGTTTTTGGCGGTGGTGTGCCTCATCCAACAAGATATGGAGAACTTCCATAAATACAACAAGGAGAGTGCCGACCCCATCAGCGAGGCCGAGGCCGGGGAGTTCGGACGGCTGCTCAGAGAGGGCGGCAAGGAGGGGGAGGCGCTGTTGAAGGCGTTGTTGGGCAAGTTTCTTTAACCGCTTTGCGAGGACTTTGGCATGGGAACATCGGCAACGCTTGTAAACTGGCTCATGGCGCACTTGGACTACTGGTCGGTGACGCTTTTCATGTCCATCGAGAGCTCTTTCATACCTTTTCCTTCGGAGGTCGTGGTGCCGCCGGCGGCATGGAAATCGATGGGCGACGAGGGCATGAACATCTTCTTGGTGGTGGTTTTCGCCACGGCGGGCTCGAACATTGGCGCCTTGGTGAACTACTGCTTGGCGCGCTGGTTGGGACGCCCGGTGATTTACCGCTTCGCCGAAAGCCGCTGGGGGCACTTGTGCCTGCTCAGCCGGGAGAAGCTGCTGCATGCCGAGGAGTACTTCCGCCGGCACGGGGCGGCGTCGACTTTCATCGGTAGGTTGGTGCCGGCGGTGCGCCAGCTCATCAGCATCCCGGCGGGATTGGCGGGGATGAAGCCCGGCCCTTTCGTGCTCTACACCACCCTTGGCTCGGGGCTTTGGAACGCGGTGTTGGCCTTGTTGGGCTACTTCATCTACCGCTTGACCGACTTGAAAACGACGGCCGACGTGTCGCGCTTGGCCACCCGGTACAGCCACGAGATAGGCTACATAATCATAGCCATCGTGGTTATAGCTGTGGCGGCGGTAATCGTCAAAAACAGGATAAAGCGAAAAAGAAGGGGGAGAGTTTGACCAACTTCGGCCTTTTTCGCTTATCTTTGCAGAGGAAGAGTTAAAACTTGAATAAAGCACTTCGGAGGCCGAAGGCCGACCAAGCCTCCCATTATAAACTTCGGAGGTCGTAAGACCGACCAAGCCTCCCATATAAGGGGAGGTTTGGAGGGGTGGTCAAGCAATACTCTAAGCGGCAGCGCCGCTTTGGAGGGGTGGTCAAGCAAGGTCCCCGAAGGGAATGTGTCTTTTGACACAACCCCTTTATTTTATTAACGACAAAGAGATTTTAATTATGGCAATGCATACTTGGTTTGAGTGCAAGGTACGTTACGAGAAGGTCATGGAGAACGGCATGGCCAAGAAGGTGACGGAACCCTACTTGGTGGACGCGCTCAGTTTCACGGAGGCGGAAGCGCGCATCCTCAAGGAGATTTCCCCGTTTGTTTCGGGCGAGTTCATCGTGGCCGACATCAAGCGGGCCAACTACAGCGAGCTGTTCCCTTGCGAAGACGAGGCGGCCGACCGCTGGTTTAAATGCAAGCTGCTCTTCATCACGCTCGACGAGAAGAGCGGCGCCGAGAAGAGCACGTCTACTTTGGTATTGGTCGAGGCGGCCGACCTGCGCGACGCCGTGGCCAAACTCGACGAGGGCATGAAGGGCACGATGGCCGATTACCAGATAGCTTCGGTCGCGGAGACGCCCATCATGGATGTCTATCCCTACACGCCCGACACCGACGGGGCGGCTTGAACCAAAGAGGCGGCAAGACGGCGCGCAAAGTCAACTTTAAAGACAGGGTATCATGATTGCAGAACGTTTGGAAGCCATAACGCGCGGGCTGCCCGAAGGGGTGCGGTTGGTGGCTGTCTCCAAGTTCCACCCCGTGGAGGCCATACGGGAGGCCTACCTTGCGGGGCAGCGCGTGTTCGGCGAGAGCAAGGTGCAGGAGATGGATGCCAAGCATGCCCTCCTTCCCGAAGACATAGTGTGGCACTTCATAGGCCACCTGCAGACGAACAAGGTAAAATACATCGTCCCCTACGTGAGGCTCATACACAGCGTCGATTCTTACAAGCTGCTCTTGGAGGTGGAGCGGCAGGCGGCCAAAGTGCCGCGCGTGGTGGACTGCCTGCTGCAGCTGCACGTGGCGCGTGAGGAGACCAAATTCGGCTTCACGCCCGACGAGCTGCGCGAAATGCTTGCCAAAGGCGCATGGCGGGAACTGAAACATGCGCGCGTAGTGGGCTTGATGGGCATGGCCTCGAACACGGACGACACGGAGCAGATACGCCGTGAGTTCCGCCTTTTACACGACCTGTTCGGGGAGGTGAAGGCACGGTGGTTTGCCACGGACGACGCCTTCAAAGAGCTGTCCATGGGCATGTCGCACGACTACCCCGAAGCCCTTGCCGCCGGCAGCACGATGATTCGTGTAGGCAGCAAGATTTTCGGGGAGAGGGTGTATTAAAGCGGCAGCGCGCTGCCGCTTTAATGAAATAAACCAAGCCTCCCTTTGTAAACTTCGGAGGCCGAAGGCCGACCAAGCCTCCCCTATTAGGGGAGGTTTGGAGGGGTGGTAAGCAATATATAAGCGGCAGCGCCGCTGCCGCTTTAAGTAATTTAATGTAAGCTGTCGCTTACATTAAATTACTTGCCAACTCACTCAAGAGGCTGCGCTCTCCTTTGACCAAGTTGACGTGGGCGAAGATGTTCTGCCCCCGCATGCGGTCGATCATGTAGACAAGGCCGTTGGAATGGGTGTCCAAGTAGGGTTGGTCAATCTGCTGTATGTCGCCCGTGAACACCATCTTGGTGCCTTCGCCGGCACGGGTGATGATGGTCTTTATCTCGTGCGGGGTGAGGTTCTGTGCCTCGTCGACGATGCAGTAGGTCTCGCCCAAGCTGCGCCCGCGTATGAAGGCCAACGCCTCGATGACAAGCTGCTGGCTCTTGAGCATGTCGTCTATGCGCTTCACTTCGCTGGAATTGGCGGCAAACTGGCGCTTGATGACGTTCAGGTTGTCGAAAAGCGGCTGCATGTAGGGAGATACTTTATCCTGCGCGTTGCCCGGCAGGAATCCCAAGTCTTTGTTGGACAGGGCCACGATGGGGCGGGCAAGCAATATCTGCTTGTAGTCGCTTACCTTGCCCAGGGCGGCGGCGAGTGCCAACAACGTCTTGCCGGTGCCGGCCTTGCCGGTCAGGGCCACCAACTTGATGTCGGGGTCGTTGAGCACTTCAAAGGCGAAGCTCTGCTCGGCGTTGCGGGGCTCTATGCCGTAGTTCTTCGTCTTGTTCACCCGGCAGACGGCGTGCAGGAAGGGGTTGTAGCGTGCCAGCACGCTGTTGCGGTCGCTCTTCAAGATGAAGCACTCGTTGGGAATAAGTTGGTCCTTGAAATCGAACCCGCCGACGTCCAACCCCTCTTTGTTGGCGTAGATTTGGTCTATCAGCGCGGGGTCCATGCCTTCGAATACTTTGTTGGCCTGCTCGAAGGTGGCGGTGTCGTGCACCTTGTCGTTGACGTAGTCCTCGCAGAGCAACCCTATGGAGCGGGCTTTCATGCGCAGGTTCACATCCTTGGTCACAAGAATGGTCTTCATGCCGGGATGCTTTTCACCCACCCACTCGGCCACGGCGAGGATGCGGTGGTCGGGGATGTGTTCGGGGAAGGAGTCGCGCACCTTGGGGGCGTTTACAGAACCGGCCACCACGAAGAGTTTGCCCATTCCCTGCCCCAACGGCGCTCCCTTGGTGAAGAGGTCGTCGTCGGTAATCAAATCGAGCTGACGCACAAACTCACGGGCATTGAAATTGATTTGTTCGTTGCCCTTCTTGAACTTGTCGAGCTCCTCCAATACCACTATCGGAAGATAGATGTCGTTCTCCTGGAAGTTCTTCAAGCAGTTGTAGTCATGAAGAATCACGTTCGTGTCAATTACAAAATTCTTTTTAGCTCCCATATCTTTATTGTTTTAGTTGTTCCGTCTTTCAAAGAAATTAAAAATGCTTTGCTTTGCGCTACGCCTTGTTTGCACTATCTTTGCTGCTTCTAAAGATAGGCATTTAACTGCGGAAATTGTTTTCCACGGCGTTAAATTATATAAAAGATGGACTATACGGACACGATAAAATACCTTTATGACAGCACTCCCTTGTTCCAGCAAGTGGGTGGAGCCGCCTACAAGGGGGGGTTGGAGAACACCCGCGCGCTCGACGCCCACTTCGGGCATCCCCACCGGGCTTACCGCACCCTGCACGTGGCGGGCACCAACGGCAAAGGCTCGTGCGCGCACACCTTGGCGGCGATATTGCAGTCGGCCGGCTACCGCACGGGGCTGTACACTTCGCCCCACTTGGTGGACTTCCGCGAACGCATCCGTGTGGACGGCGAGCCTGTGTCCAAGGAGTATGTGGTGGCTTTCGTGGAGCGGGAACGCGCCTTCTTCGAGCCGCTGCACCCCTCTTTCTTCGAGCTGACCACCGCCATGGCGTTCCGCTATTTCGCCGACCGGAAAGTGGACGTGGCTGTTATCGAAGTGGGCTTGGGCGGACGGTTGGACTGCACGAACATCATCCGTCCCGACCTTTGCATCATCACCAACATCAGCTTGGACCACACGCAGTTCTTGGGACATACCTTGGCTGCGATCGCCGCCGAGAAAGCGGGCATCATCAAGCCGGGTGTGCCTGTGGTCGTGGGCGAGACCACGCCCGAGACGCGGCCGGTGTTCGTTGAGAAAGCAAGGAATGTGGGGGCGCCGGTATATTTTGCCGAAGAGGAACAAAAGGTTGCGCAAGAGCATGGAAAAACGGCCGGGTATGCGGCCGCATCTGTCAAGGAGTATCCCGGCCTTGTGGTGGAGTTGCAAGGCTTGTGCCAAGCGAAGAACACCCGTACCATCCTCGCCGCCCTGCCCTTGCTCGCGGCGGCCGGATACCGCGTCGACGGAAAGGCCGTGCGCGAAGGCTTCGCCCACGTTTGCGAGCTCACGGGATTGATGGGGCGCTGGCAGCGGTTGCGGCAACACCCCGCGGTGGTGTGCGACACGGGACACAACGTGGGGGGCATAGCCTACATCGCCCGGCAGTTGCGGCAGCAACAGTGCCGGCGGCTGCATATCGTTTTCGGCATGGCCGCCGACAAGGATATACCGGCTGTGCTGGCCTTGCTGCCCCGGGAAGCCGACTACTACTTTACCCGCGCCTCGGTGAAGCGCGCCTTGCCCGAAGGGGAACTGTTGGCGCTGGCCGCCCCCTTCGGACTACAAGGCAGCTGCTATCCCGACGTGCCCGCCGCCGTTCAAGCCGCATTACAAAAGAGCCTCCCCGAAGACTTTATCTTCGTGGGAGGCAGCAGTTTCGTTGTGGCCGACTTATTAGCGCGCCGCGATGCACTCAATCTCCACTAAGGCGTCTTTGGGCAACGCTTTCACCGCCACGGCAGAGCGGGCGGGGCAGGCGCCGTCGAAATAGGTGGCGTACACTTTGTTCATGTCGGCAAAGAGCGACATGTCGGCCAAGAAGACCGTGGTCTTCACAATGTTTGCCGTGGTAAGTCCGGCCTCGGCAAGGATGGCTTTCACATTTTCCAAGGATTGCCGCGCTTGGGCTTCTATCCCTTCGGGCATGATGCCGGTGGCCGCGTCGACGGGCAGTTGTCCGGATACGAACACCATGCCGCCGGCCTCTATGCCTTGGCTGTAAGGCCCTATGGCTCCCGGGGCTTTGGAACTACTGATAATCTTCTTCATTGTAAGTCTTTCTATGGTTTGACAATCATCAATTGCAATACTTCTGAATACACTCGTCGGCGTTCTCGTCGCCCAATTCCTTTGCCTTGGCAAAGTCGGCGCACGCCTCCTTGTTCTGTTTCATCTGCACCCGGGCAAGCCCCCTCAAGCGATAGGCCTCTGCATAGTTTTCATCTTTCCCCAAGGCCTTGTCGAGCACCGTCAAGGCCTCTTCGCCCCGCCCCACGCGCAGGTTGATGACTGCCAACTCGGCATAATAGGTCAAGTCGTCGGGATTGGCTTCAATGGCCGCCTGCATGTCGTCGAGCGCGCGCTGGTATTGGCGCGCTTGCAGGGCGGCCTGTGAGCGGTAGTAATAGAAGAGGTCGCTCACCCTGCCGCCCATGGCCTTGTCGTAGGCGTCGTAGTCCTTCATGGCCTCGCGCGCCTGCCCCGCGTCCATGAGCACCCTTGCCCGCTCCAACAGGTAGGGGGCCGATTCTTCTGTATAGGGTTGGTTCAAGCGGGCCACGCAGCTGTCCATCAACGCCACTACCTCTTCTTGGGGCGCCTCGAGCAGTTCCTTGGTGCGGGCGGTGCTGAAATAGGTGGCGGCCGATGCCAAGATGGTGCCGTTCACTTGCTCGTAATAGGGCAACGCCGCGGCGTAATCGCCTTTGGCGAAATAGATGTCGCCTATGGACTGCACGTATGCGGGCAGGTTCTGTATGGCGGCGGCGCGTTCGGTCAACTCCAAAGCCTTGTCGAGCGACCAGTCTTTGTATGGCTTGTCGGGCGAGGCCAACACATAGCTGTATATCAGCTTGGCGCAGCTGTAATAAACGTCGTCGTTGTCGTTGGCCAACGACAAGGCCCGCTCCATGTCGGCCGATACCTTGTCCATGCTGGCCTCGTCTTTGGAGAGGTTCATGTTGTAGGAGGCGCGGCGTATGTATCCTTCGGCGCTGCCGGGATAGGTGGCGATGAAGTCGTCCAAATAGCCGGTGTACTTTTCAGCGGAGACTTGCGTGGACGACATGAGCAGGAAGACGAGTGCCTGCTCCTCGGTGTCGGGCAGCGCCTTTTTGATGCCGATAGCTTCCAACGTGCGGTCGTTGAAAGAGAAGGCGCCGATGCCCTGCGCCATGGCGTAATTGGCGTCCACACCGTAGCAGATGGTGGCCGTGTCCTTGCCCGACGATTTCTGGGTGAGCGCCAGCACTTCGCCCGCTTCGTTCATCAAGGGGCAGCTCACCATCTTGTCGGCCAACGAGAGCTCGAGCGTGTAGTAGCTGTATCCGTCGGAGAAGCGGTCGGCCTCACGCACCGTGCAGGGGGTGAAGGCACGCTCTTTCTGGGTGGAGTAAGGAAGTACGTAGGCCTGCGTGCCGGCAGCCGCCGCCACCGTCGCCGCCGAGAGTGCGGTCACCTTCTTGCCCGATGTGCCCACACGGAACTTCACCACGTCGTACATGTCGTTGGCACCCAAGATGAGAAGTACCGGCATCTTTTCCCCGTCGGATGTGACCGCCACCGCGCGGCTTGCCCCCTTCAGCAGGGAGTAATCGGACAGGGCCACGCCGTCTTCGCTCACGAAGAAGCCGTTGCCGGTATTCAATATCTTGTCGTTTGCATCGTAGGACACCACCGAAAAGACGGCACGCTTGGCCTTCTCCACCCACTTGGGCGCTTGCTGGGCCACGCTTCCCTGCACCGCGCAAAGAAGGAGCATGAAAGACAGAACTTTCCTCATATATACTTTTTTCATATATGCTTGTATGTATCTATATTATATCTATTATATCAACCTTGTTTGTCTATTCCGAGGAGAGGTGTCAAAGGATACATCCCCTCCCGGTCCGTTTTATACCTTATTATATATATACCTTATTATATATCTCTGCCTTCTCCATAAACCTTGCCTATACCGGCTACTTACCCCTCGCCGCGCCGTTGCCTTACCGCCTCGTAAAGCAACACGCCCGCCGCAACCGAGACATTGAGCGACTCGATGGTGCCCATAAGGGGGATGCGCACACGGTCGTCGCACAGCGCCAAGTGGGCATACGGGATACCGGTATCCTCGGCGCCCAACACGAAGCAGACGGGACCGGTATAATCGGCCTTGGTATAGTCCATACTGCCCTTGCCCGTGGCCCCGACGATGCGGAAGCCGCACGCCTTCAAGTGGCGCAACGTGGCCGAAAGGTTCTGCTCCCGGCAGACGGGCAGCTTGTGCAGCGCCCCTGCCGACGTCTTCACGGCGTCGGCATTCACCGACACGCTGTTCTTCACAGGCAGGATAATGGCATCTACCCCGGCACACTCGCAAGTACGGGCAATGGCGCCGAAGTTGCGCACGTCGGTCACGCCGTCGAGCATCACGAAAACGGGCAGCTTGCCCGCCTCGAAAAGAGTGGGCACCAAGTCTTCCACCTTCTGGTAGGCGACGGCCGACATGAACGCCACCACTCCTTGGTGGTTCTTGCGGGTGACGCGGTTGATGCGCTCCAAGGGAACCCGTTGCACCGGGATGCCGCTCTCTTTGAGCAATGCCGCAAGCTCGCGCGAGAGGTCTCCCTGCAAGTCGTGCTTCATCAACACCTTGTCTATCTCCTTGCCCGCTTGGACGGCTTCCATGACGGCGCGGATGCCGAAAATCACTTCACTCTTCTCCATGTTCTTTCTCTTTTATCCGGTTGTCCTCACCACTTCCGCCGGCGTTTTGCAAGAGCACGCGGGCGTTGTCCAAGGCGGCTTCGCTCAAGTGGGAGCCGCTGAGCATGCAGGCAATCTCCCCCACCCGTTCCTCACTGTCCAAGCGGCGGATGCGGGTGGTGCTGCCCGTGTCGTCCTCCTGCTTGTACACTTTATAATGCACCCTGCCGCGGGCGGCTATCTGCGGCAAATGGGTGATGCTGACCACTTGACGGTCGCAAGCACCCATCTGCTGCATGATGCAGCCCATGCGGTCGGCAATCTCGCCCGAGATGCCTGTATCTATTTCATCGAACACAATCGTGGGCAGTTGCGTGGCGCCGGCTACCATGGCTTTGATGGAGAGCATGATGCGTGAGATTTCGCCGCCCGAAGCCACGGAAGAGAGCGGTTGCAGGCCGCCGCTCTTGTTGGCCGAAAAGAGGAAGGTCACACTGTCGGCTCCTTGCGGCCCGGGCTCCTTGCGCCGCCCGGTCTCCACTTGGAAACGCACGTGCGGCATGCCGAGCGGCACCAACCGCGCCGCCATCTGCCGTTCCACCTCGCGCGCCGCCGCAAGACGGGCTTGGGTGAGCGAGGCGGCTTTGGCCAAGACTTCTTCGTGCAAGGCCGTACACCTTGACTGCAAGGCGGCAATCTCCTCGTCGGAAGAGGTGATGGCCTCGAGGCGTTTCTTGAACGAACCGGTCAATGTCAAGAGCTCCTCCACGCTGTTCACGTGGTGCTTGCGCTGCAATGTATAGAGCAAGTCGAGCCTTTCGTTCACCGCCTCCAAGCGGGCGGGATTGGACTCCACGCCCTCGGCCAAGGCAGCCACTTCGCGGGCGATGTCCTTCAATTCAATATAGGCGCTCTCCATGCGCGCGGCAAGCGGCAGCACGGCGGGATAGAGCCGTCCCGTGCCCGCAAGCGTCTCCCGGCAGGTGTTCAACACATCCAAGGCAGCCCCGTCGTCGGCCGCCAAGAGGCGGTCGGCTTGGCAGAGCGACGCCTGTATCTCTTCGGCATGACTTAACAACTCCGCCTCCTGTTCCAAGGCAGCCTGCTCGCCGGCCTTGAGGCGCGCCGCCTCCAATTGCTCCAACTGGAAGCTGAGGTACTCCTCTTCGGAACGCCCCTGTTCAGCCTCTTGCCTGCGGCGCTCCAACGCCTGCAAAGCCTCGCGCCAAGCGTCATGGCTTGCCCGGTAAGAGGCGAGCAAAGCCCCGTCGCGCGCCACGACGTCGAGCACGTCGAGCTGGAAGCCCTCGCGGTTCAAGAGCAGGTTCTGGTGCTGGGAATGGATGTCGACAAGACGGTCGCCCAACTCCTTGAGCTGGGCAAGCGTCACGGGCGTGTCGTTGACGAAAGCCCGGCTCTTGCCCGTTGAAGAGAGTTCCCGGCGCACGATGCACTCGGCGTCATACTCCCAGTCGTTGGCCTCGAAAAGCGGCTGCAAGCCGTAGCCACCCACCTCGAAACGGGCCTCGACCACACACTTGGAAGCACCGGCACGCAATGCCTTGGCGTCGGCGCGCTGCCCCAAGAGCAGGCCGAGCGCGCCCAACAAGATGGACTTGCCCGCGCCGGTTTCGCCCGTAATGACGGAAAAGCCCGCTTCAAAACGTATGTCGAGCCGGTCGATGAGCGCGTAGTTCTGTATGTATAATGCTTGCAACATGGCCGGTGGCGGAATAATCAACGGGTAGCTTCGGGATGGTCCAAGGACTTGACCAAGCGGTCCACGATGTCGGCGGCCACATCTACCTTGGGCTTCAACGGATAGGCCACCTTGGTTTTGCCGTCCAAGATGGTGATTTTATTGGTGTCGACACGGAAGCCCGCCCCCACGTCGTTCAAAGAGTTCAGCACGATGAAGTCGAAATGCTTGCGCGAGAGCTTGCTCAAGGCGTTGGCCTCTTCCTCCTCGGTCTCCAATGCGAAGCCCACCAACACCTTGGGATGCGGCGCGGCGGCTTTCATCTCGCCCAAGCGGGCGGCGATGTCGGCGGTGGGCTGCATTTGGATGGTGAGCAAGCCCCGCTCTTCACGCTTCATCTTCTGCTCGGCCACCTCCACGGGTGTATAATCGGCCACGGCCGCACAAAGAATGGCGGCGTCGGCCCGGGGGAAGAGCGACACGGCCGCCTCGAGCATTTCAGCGGCCGACTCCACGTCCACCCGGCGGTAAAGCGGATAGCGCGTCTCGCGCTGCACGGGACCCGCCACAAGGATAACCTGCGCGCCCCGCATGGTACACTCGTCGGCCAAGGAAAAGCCCATCTTCCCCGAGGAGTAGTTGCCTAAGATACGAACGCGGTCCACAAT